>JBICIB010000826.1:0-5108 GCA_043101415.1 Planctomycetota bacterium JB042
TCCCCCGGATCCCGCCCCGGGACGCCTGACGGCCGACGGGACGGCGGGGAGGGAGGAAGCCGGTTGTGGCCCTGCCCCCCCGACGGTAGACTCCCTCGTTTTGCGCCCGGGCCGGAGAATCGACCGAACCGAAGGGCTCCGCCCGCGTTGGCGTCCGCCTCGACCTCCGCCCCCCGTCCGCTCCCCCGAGGAGTGCGAGAACATGAAGACCGGAATCCACCCCGACTACGTGACCTGCAACGTCACCTGCGGCTGCGGCAACACGTTCGTCACCCGCTCGACCGTGGGCGAGCTGCGCGTCGAGATCTGCTCCGCCTGCCATCCGTTCTACACCGGCAAGCAGAAGTTCGTCGACACGGCGGGCCGCGTCGAGAAGTTCCGCCGGAAGTACGGGCAGATCAAGTCCGGCAAGTGAGCCGGCGGCCGTCGCCGACCTCCCCGCATGCTCGACAAGCTCCGACAGATCTCGGACCGGTACGACGAGATCGAACGGCTCCTCGAGGATCCGGAGGTCGTCACGGACCCGCACCGCTCGCGGCCGCTCCTGCGCGAGCGGGGACGCCTGTCGAAGACCGTCGAGGCGTTCCGCGAGCTCGAGTCGGTGCGGTCCCAGAAGGACGAGGCGGCGGCGATGGCGGACGGCGACGACGGCGACCTCGCCGAGCTCGCCCGGGCCGAGCTCGAGTCGCTCGGCGCGCGTGAGGAGACGCTCGAGGCGGAGCTCCAGCGGCTGCTCGTCGACGACGACCCGAACGCGGCGAAGGACGTCATCGTGGAGATCCGCGGCGGCGTCGGCGGGGAGGAGGCGGCCCTGTTCGCCGGGGACCTCTTCCGGATGTACGGCCGGTACGCCGAGCGACGTCGCTTCAAGGTCGAGGTGCTGTCGATGAGCGACTCGGGGAAGGGGATCAAGGAGGTCGTCTTCTCGATCCAGGGCGAGGGGGCGTACGACCGGCTGAAGTACGAGAGCGGCGGGCACCGGGTGCAGCGCGTCCCCGAGACCGAGACGCAGGGCCGCATCCACACGTCGCTGGCGACCGTCGCCGTCCTCCCGGAGGTGGAGGAGGTCGAGGTCGACCTGAAGGACGAGGACGTCAAGATGGACACGTTCCGCGCCGGCGGCCCCGGCGGGCAGAACGTCAACAAGACCTCGTCCGCCGTCCGGCTCACGCACGAGCCGACGGGGATCGTGGTGAGCTGCCAGGACGAGTCGTCCCAGCACAAGAACCGCGCCAAGGCGATGCGCGTCCTCCGCGCCCGGCTGTTCGAGGTCGAGGAGCGGAAGCGCCAGTCCGAGCGGGACGCGGCGCGGCGGTCGATGGTCGGGAGCGGGGACCGGAGCGAACGCATCCGGACCTACAACTTCCCGCAGAACCGCGTGACCGACCATCGCCTGAAGGAGAACTACAACCTCGAACGGGTGGTCGACGGCGACCTCGACCGGCTGTTCGACGACCTGAAGCGCCTCGACATCGAGGAGAAGCTGGCGACTCTCCTCTGAGCGCCTTCGTCATCCGGACCCGAATTGGAGGAACCCATGGCCGAGAACCAGGATCAGCCCGAACTCGAGGAGGTCGACGCCCCCGTCGCGCCGGAGCCGCCGCCGCCGGGGATGCCGCTCGGCGCCCCGCCGCCGCCGCCGCGCCCGCCGTCGAAGGCCTTCCCGCAGCTCTTCAAGTTCATGTGGGGCGGCATCATCGTCGCCGTCGGGTCGATCCTGCCGTTCGGGACCGCGATCGTCAGCTCGATGTACGGCGACGCCGAGGAGATGCTGGCGGCGCAGGAGGGGTCCGGCAAGTCGATCAAGGAGCTCCGCGCCGAGCTCGCGGCGAAGCTCGGGACCGGCGAGGCGGTGAAGGACGCGGACGCCGCCATGGCCGCCGCGCAGGAGGAGCCCGAGCTCGTCCTCCCGGCCTGCCCGGGGTACGAGACGTTCACCGGCGCGCTCTTCCTCCTCCTCGGCGTGCTCCTCTTCATGCAGATGCGGACGGCGATCGCCGAGCGGCGCGTCGCGCTCGGCGCGGTGCTGCTGATGCTCCTCCCGGCCGGATGGTCGTGGTTCAAGTTCTTCACCGTCGCCACCAAGGTCGACGGGTTCTCGTGGGACTTCGGCCTCGTCAAGCTCGCGGCGTGGGAGCGGCTGGCCGCGGACGTCGGCTCGGGGTACATGCTCGTCCTGATCGGCTCGACCTACGTCGCGTACCAGTTCCTGAAGGCGCTCTTCGGGGCGGCGGCGGGCGGCAAGAAGGACGCGGCGCCGGCCGGCGCGCCGGCCGCGGCCGGCGGACGGGGCGGCCGCTCCGGCAGCCGCCGCAGCCGCTGAGGCGCATGCCGCGCCCCCCGCGCCCCGGCCGTTCGGTCGGGGCCGCGCTCGTCCGGGGCGCGGCGTGGCTCCGCCGGCGGGGGTTCGACGACGCGCGGCTCGACGCGGACCTCCTGCTCGGGGAGGTGCTCGGCGTCGACCGCGCCGGCCTCGTGATCCGAGGTCGCGACGACGTCTCCCGGACCGATCTCCTCCGGTTCGCCCGACTCCTCCGGCGCCGGCGGGACCACGAGCCGGTCGCGTACCTGCGCGGCCGGCGCGAGTTCGCGGGACTCGAGCTGACCGTCGGTCCGGGCGTCCTCGTCCCGCGGCCGGAGACGGAGGAGCTGGTCGATCGCTCGCGGGCCCTCCTCCCCCCGGCCGGCGCGGGGCGCGTCGTGCGGGCGCTCGACGTCGGCACCGGGAGCGGGGCGATCGCCCTCGCGCTGGCGGCGGCGCGGCCCGACCTCGAGGTCGTCGCCCTCGATCGCTCCCGCGCCGCCGCCCGGTGCGCGGACGCGAACGCGGCCCGGCTCGGCCTCGGCGCGCGCGTGCGGGTGCTCGTCGGCGACGTGCGGACCCTGGCGCACACCTTCGCCCCGGAATCGTTCGATCTCTTCGTCTCGAATCCGCCGTACGTCGCGCCGGACGAGCCGCGCCTCGCGACCGAGCTCCGGCACGAGCCACGGCTGGCGCTCGTCGGGGAGGTCGGTCCGTTCCCGGCGGTCTACGCCCGCCTCGCGGCGGCGGCGGAGCGGCTGCTGCGGGCCGGAGGGGCGCTCTGCGTGGAGGTCGGGGCGGGGCAGGCGGAGAGGGTGGGGGAGACGATCGCGGCGACCCGCGCGTTATCGCCGGTCGCCGTCGCCGCCGATCTGGCGGGAGTGGAGAGGGTCGTCTCCGCGGTCCGCCGCGCGCGGTCGGGCTGACGCGTTCTCCGCGGCGAGAACGGTGTCACCGGCGGGCGGCGCTCGACGTCTCTTCAGTCGATCCCCGCGAGGCGCTCCTCGATGAACGACTGGAGCGCCGAGCGGGACTCGCGGGCCATGTCCGTGAGGAAGACCGCGATCTCGTACTGGTCCGGCTCCTCGCGGCACGGTTCGCTCCGGACGACCGCGCCCGTCAGCTCGAACGCGTACGCCGGCGAGCGGCGGTCGGGCCGGGCCGGGAGCGACAGCCGCATGCCGAGGATCGTCATCTCGGGGATCGGCCGGTTCGACGTCAGGAGGAGGCCCGACATGCTCATGTTCTTGACGGTCGCCTCGAAGCCCCCGTCGGCGGCGGTCACCTTCGCCGGGAGGTTCGTGTCGACCCGGGGCTTGCCTCGACGGTTCTGCACTCGTTCGCTCATCAGAAGGGCCCCCTGGGCGCGCTTGCGCCGGCCGTGCCGCGTTTCCACCGGCTCTCATCGGCCGGATCCGGCCTCCGGCTTGAACGGAATCCGGGGTTCCGTCCCGACTCCGGCGGGGTTCGGGCGTCCCTGGCAACGCCCCTGGCGGGCTGCTACGATCACCCTCTTCACCGACACCCGGGGGTCAAGATGACGAACCTGAACAAGGTCTTCCTCATGGGGCGCCTCACCCGCGACCCCGAACAGCGGTTCATCTCCAGCGGCCAGGCGGTCACGAACCTCGGGGTCGCGATCAACCGCACGTTCACCACGAACGGCGAGAAGCGCGAGGAGACGACCTTCGTCGACGTCGAGGCGTGGGGACAGCGCGGCGACCTGATCGCGAAGTACCTGAAGAAGGGGAACCCGATCTTCATCGAGGGGCGCCTGAAGTTCGACACCTGGGAGTCGAAGGAGGGGGAGAAGCGCTCGAAGCTGCGCGTCGTCCTCGACAACTTCCAGTTCATCGGCGGCGGCGCCCAGCGCACCGATTCGCAGGAAGAGCAGCTCGACCCGTCGCACTTCGGGATCGACCCGTCCGGCGGCGGGGCGGCCGAGGCCGGCGGCGGCGGCGACGACGTCCCGTTCTGAGCGGCGCCGTGAAGGTGACCGTCCGCGTCTTCGCCGCGCTGCGTGAGCAGCTCGGCACGTCGTCCCTCGAGGTCGAGGTCGGGGACGGCTCGACCGTCGCCGACGTCGTCGACCGGCTCGCCGACCGGCACGCCGGCCTCCGCGACCACCCGTTCGCGACCGCCCTGAACCAGCGGTACGCCGACGCGTCGGCCGCGGTCGGCGACGGGGACGAGGTCGCGCTGATCCCCCCGGTCTCCGGCGGCTGAGGCGGCCGGTGATCGAGATCGTCGACCACCCGATCGACGTCAACGCGCTCGTCGCGACCGACGGCTCCGGCGCGTCGGGAGGGCTCGTCCTCTTCCTCGGCACGGTCCGGAACCGGACCGAAGGGAAGGGCGTCGTGCGGCTCGAGTACGAGGCGTACGGCGAGATGGCCCGCTCCGAGCTCGAGACGATCGTCGCCGAGGCGAAGCGGCGCTTCGAGATCGACTCGGTCGACGTCGTCCATCGCGTCGGCACCCTCGGCATGGGCGAGGTCGCCGTCGCGATCGCCGTCCGCGCCCCGCACCGCGGCGCCGCCTTCGACGCCTGCCGCTACACGATCGACACCCTGAAGGAGACCGTGCCGATCTGGAAGAAGGAGTTCTTCGAGGACGGCGCCGTCTGGGTCGGAGACCGACCGTAGGGAGCGCGACGCGTTCGGGGACGTCTTCGCGTTCGCCACGGCGGGGGACGAGACGGGGAGGTGTCTCCGACCCGCTCACGTCCTCGCGCGATGCATCCGGCGTGGTCTCCGCGAAGGGACGAGTCGCGCTGCGGGGTCGCTCTCGGAGCCTCGTCCCGTCG
>JBICIB010000827.1:0-3727 GCA_043101415.1 Planctomycetota bacterium JB042
TTCGCGACGGACGAGATGCCCGCGTCCGCGAACCCGATGTTCTGCCCGCCGAGCCGGACCATCGCCGCCTCGAACGAGAGCCTCGTGCGGGTCGACGGCTCGAAGAAGAGGTTGGCGAGGACGCGACCGCCGAGGAGGGGTTCGGAGGTGTGCTCGAACCGCTCGGCGAGGTCGAGGACGAAGAGGATCTCCTCGCGGCGGAAGTCGCGCATCGAGACCACGTCGCGGCCGACGAAGGCCTTGGCCAGTTCGGGGTTTGCGACGGTGTCTGCGGTCATGTGGCGGCGGTCTCCGACCTCCTCCGGCCGACCTCGTTCCGGTCCCGCGCGGCGGACTTGATCCTAGCCTAACGTGTCCCGAGGTCTCCGTTCAATGTTCGGAGCCTCGCAGACGGAGGAGCTGGGTCCCGTTGATGCCGACGTGCGCCACCGCCGGGGCGAGGACGCCGCCGCTCCAGACCGCGAGCCCTCCGAAGACGAACCCGCCGACGATCGCGAACGCCGTCCAACCGAGCAGCCTCGGGCCGGCGTGGAGGACCCCGAAGACGATCGACGACACGACCAGCCCGGCCCACGGCAGGAAGGCGCCCCGGAACAGGATCTCCTCGCCGATCCCCGACGCCAGCGCCACCGTCGCCGCCCGGCCGACGGTGAGCGGTCCCAGCATCTGGACGACGTCGCGGCGGAGGCGGTCGGTCCAGGCGAACCGCTCGAGGAGGAGGTCGGAGACGAGGACCGCCGCGACCGCGGTCGCCACCCCGCCGCCCGCGGCCGCGGGCCAGGAGACGCGCTCGGCCAGGAGCGCCGCGGGGAGCGGGTCCCCCCGCGCCGCCATCCAGAGGAGCCCGAGGCCGGCCACCAGGAGGTAGAAGACGACGACGGCCGCGAGGCGCCGGTCCATCCCGCGTCACGCTCCGTCGGCGAGGACGCGCTCGGTCGTCTTGAAGTGGAGCTTCGCGACCGTGCCGAGCAGCGCGCGCCCCCCGACGGCCGCCACCTTCCGGGCGACCCGCTCGACCTCCGCCGACGCCCCCGGGAGGAGGTCGACCCCGCACGCGTCCGACAGGCGCCGGAGCGACCGGACGAACGTCGCCCGGGCGACGACCGACGCCGCGGCGACGGCCGGGTTCGACTCGGCCCGCGGCACCAGGAGCATCTCGGTCCCCTTCGGGACCTTCCCGAGCGGCTTCAGGACGTGGTGGTTCGACCCGAACCGGTCGACGACGATCCGCTTCACCCCGTCGCCCCGCGCCAGGAGCCGTCGGATGACCTCGGCGTGGGCGCGCCCGAGGATCACGTTCACGTTCCGGGTCTCCCGGTGCGCCTCGCCGTACTCCGGCGGCGCCAGCTCGACGACCTCGGTCGGGATCCGCGACAGGATCTTCCCCTCCTGGATCTCGATCGAGGCGTCGGAGAGGAGTTTCGAGTCCTTCACGCCGGCCGCCCGCAGCCACTCGACGTCGTCCGGCCCGACGAGGCAGCCGGCGACGGCCAGCGACCCGAAGTAGTCCCCCTTCCCCGCCTCGTCGGTCCCGATCGTCGGGCCGTCGACCCGGGCCTCCGTGCGCTCGGGGGCGGGTTCGGTCGCGGGCAGAACCCCGGCCAGCCGCCTCAGGAGCCCGCCCGTCCCCTGCCCCTGGATCAGGAGCTTCCGTCGCTTCCCGTAGAAGGTGGCGCGAACGTCCGAGCCGACCGCCTCCCACTCGGCGTACGGCGCCGAGCCCATCCGGAAGCCGTCCCCCTCGAGGAGGTCGCGGACCGCCCCCGCCACCTCCGTCGACACGATCTGCACGTGCATGCTGGTCACTCAGGCGTCCTCCGCGCTGATCGCGCACAGGCGAGGATAGGTCCGGACCAGCGCCGGCGGAACCTCCACCGCGCCGCCCTCGAACGCCGCCTTCAGCTCGAGCACGTTCGCCGGCGCCTTCCCGAGGAAGTGGTTGTTCCCGATCACGTAGGTCCGTTCGGTCCCTTCGACCAGCTCCCGCACCAGCGGGACGAATCGCTCGAGCTCCTCCGGCGGATAGAGGTAGTCGTACTTCTCGTCGCGCCCGGCCCCCTTCGCGAACCACTTCTCGGCGTTCCTCCCGTGCAGGCGGAGGTAGCCGACGGGGCCGGTGACGCGGGCGCCGACGTCGATCGACGTGCCCGAGGCGGGCTGGTCGACGTTGCAGAACGACACCTCGCGCGCGCGGAGCCGCTCGACGATCCGCGGGGACAGGAGCGACCGGTGGCGGAGTTCGACGACCAGCGGGAGGTCGCCGAAGGTGTCGATCACCCGGCCGAGGTGTTCGAGGTTCGGGCGCGCGGCGTCGAACCAGAACGGGAACTGCGCGAGGAGGCCGCCGAGCCGCCCCGCCTCGACGAGCGGCGCGATGCCGGCCCGGAACGCCCGGACCTCCTCCTCCCGCCACGCCGCCGGCGGCTCGTGCGTGAACCCCCGGTACAGCTTCGCGGTGAACGAGAACCGCTCGAGATCGGCGACCGTCTCCCCCCAGCGCGCCGCGGCGTCGGGCGTCGGCGGCCGGTAGAACGTGCTGTTGATCTCGATCGCGTCGACGTAGGCGGCGAGGTAGCGGAGCGGGTCGAACCCCTCGGCCGGCCGCTTCGGATAGACGACCCCCTTCCAGTCGGGGTACGACCAGCCGGCGGTGCCGAACCGCGCGCGCGCCGGCGCGGTCACCACGCCCCGTCGGCGAGCGCCTCGTTCGCGCGCGCCTCCGCCCGCGCCATCTCCTCCTCGAAGCGGCGCAGGTGCTCCTCGACGCGCTCCTCCAGCCCCGCGCGCGGCACCTCGATCGGGTCGCCGGCCACGACCGCGATCCGGGCGAACGGCTTCGGGACCATGAAGCGGTCCCACGACCGGAACCGCCAGGCCCGATCGGCGACCAGCGCCAGCGGGAGGATCGGGAAGCCGGTCATCGCCGAGAGGTAGACGACCCCGGGCTGCGCCTTCCGCCGCGGCCCCTTCGGCCCGTCCGGGGTGAGGGAGAGGTCGCACGTGTCGCGCTTCGCCGCCCGCACGAGGTCGCGCAGCCCGGCCGCCCCGCCCCGCGTCGTCGACCCGCGGGCGACCGAGAACCCGAGCCCGAGGAGCGCGCGGACGATCAGCTCGCCGTCGCCGTGCCGGCTGACGAGGACCTTCGCCCCTTCGTTCCGGTGGACGTACGCGAGCGGGAAGAGCGTCTCGTGCCAGAGCGTGACGATCGTCCGGAGGTCCGTCTCCCCCGCGCTCCGGGCCCGGTACGGGTCGTACCCCAGCCGGCGGATCTTCCAGGTGACGCCGAACGCGCGGATGATCGCGGGACCGACGACGGAGACGATCGGGGGGAGGACGCGATCGCGCAGACGCCTCGGCGGCGCGGAGGTCACATCCCGGTCCCCGAGGTCCGCTCGTAGTCCTTCACGGCGAGGTGGACGAAGACGCAGCCGACCGCACCGACCAGCACCGGCTTCCAGAGCTCGATCAGGAAGAAGTAGAGCGCGCCCGCGACGATGCCCAGGCCGAGGACGATGATGACCTTCTGGTTCAGCGAGCCGCCGAGGAGCGCGGCGAGGAGACGCGACAGGAGTCCCGACTTCACGGTGGAGCGCAGACCTTCGAGCTTGCTGAGGATCGACATCATCGTCTCCCGAGCAGCCTACCAGGGAACCGCCGCCCCATTCCACGCGGCCGTGCCCCGCGGCTTCCTTCTTCCCCGTCCCGAGGCCCCGTCGAGAGTCCCGCC
>JBICIB010000828.1:0-9703 GCA_043101415.1 Planctomycetota bacterium JB042
GCTGGAGGGGCTCGACGTGCGCGCGCCGCTCGGCGCGGTCTGGATCGACGGGAAGGCCGGGTTGGTGCGCGTGCCGTTCGTCGGATCGGCGGACGAGGCGGGGGTCCGCCGCGCGGCGCCGTCCGGGGGGCGGGTCGTGCGGGTCGCGGGGAGGCGGTCGTTCGTCCTCGCGCCGGACGTGGAGGCCGGCCGCGTGGTCGCCGAGTACCTCGCCCGCTCCGCGTTCGTCGCGTCGGCCGACGGCGCGCTCCTCTCGTTCCGGTTCGCGGCGGCTCCGTTCGTCGCGCGGGCGGAGACGTGGCTCGCCGTGCGGGCGGACCTGCTGCGAGGGGTCGACCGCGTCGCGTCCGTCTTCGGGGACGGTCGTCCGGACCTCCGGCGGGTGGCGGACGGTCT
The DNA here is from genome assembly GCA_043101415.1 of Planctomycetota bacterium JB042. Classification (GTDB taxonomy): domain Bacteria; phylum Planctomycetota; class B15-G4; order B15-G4; family JADJEK01; genus JAUIEL01. Next base: position 397 of record JBICIB010000828.1, read on the forward strand.
CGAGGACGCGCGGTCGATCCTCGCTCCGTGGGAACTCGTCGACGGCGAGGTGCGGCTCGGCGGCGACGGGATCGTCCTGCGTGGTCGGCTGGCCGCTCGGCCGGGGAGCGAGACGGCGCGATGGCTCGACCGGGAGTCGTCCCTGCCGCCGGTCGTTCCCGAGCGGCGGTCCGGCGTGGCGCTCCTCGCCGAGTGGCGGGCCGGTCCTTCGGACGGCGTGCGGTGGGAGGGGGTCGTTCGCGACCTCGCCGGTCGTCTCGGCGGCAGGTTCGAACGGACTCCGTTCGGCGGCCGGATGACGGTGGCGCGGCCCGGATGCTCGCTCGCGCCGGGTTCGGTCGGCGACGACGGTTCGCTGTTCCGCCTCTCCGTCGCCTGCGACGCCCTCCGGGGCGACGAGTCGCGCGGCGCGCCCCTGCACTTCCACGTCGCTCGGGACGGCCGGGAGCTCCTCGTGGAGCTGTCCGCCCCGATCGGCCAGCTCCGGGCGTGCGTCCCGGTGATCGAGGTCCGATGACGCTTCGTCTCCTCCGTGCCTCGCTCCTCCCGATCGTCCTCGGACTCTCCGCGTGCAGCGGTCGGGAGGAGGTCGCCGAGACGCCGTTCTCCGGCAGCGGGGCGCTCCGGACCCCGGGCGTGATGGGGGCGGCGTTCCTCGGGGTCGAGGTCGTGCGGGCGGCGGCGCGGTCGAACGAGCTCGCGCTCCCCGACGACGTCGACCTCCTGGTGCTGCTGCTCGATCGCGAGGCGTTCGGCGCGGGCGTCGCGCTCGACCTCGGCGGGAGCGGGGCGTCGGCCGCCGTCGAGGCGCTCGTCGACGCGGGGGCGCTCGAGCGGGTCGAGGGACGCGACGCGGCGTACCGGATGAACGATCCGTTCCGGTCGGGGGAGATCGCGCGGCTGCCGGGGCCGGTCGGTCCGGGGCTGCCGCTCGCGTTCGCGGGCGAGCTGCGGCGGTTCGACGTCGACGGTCGCGTCCTGCTCCTCCCGACGATCGACCTTCGAAGCGAGCTCCGGACGCTCGGCGCGGCGGTCCGACGGGAGGTGTCCCCGTCCTCGGTCGCGATCGCCCTCGACGGCGAGGAGCTGGCCCGGTTCGCACGAGAGAGCGTTCTCCCGATGTTCCAGGGCGCCTCCGCGATCCTCGGCGCCTCCGCGCGGGAGCACGGCGCCGCGATCGAGGCGATGGTGCTCGTCGCGACGGCCGCGGTCGACGCGTTCGCGCAGGTGGAGGGGATCGTCATCGAGGGGGAGCTCGAGGGCGGCCGGCTCGACCGGATCGGTCCGACCCGGCAGCGCATCACGCCGGTTCCCGGGTCTGCGGTCGCCGCCCTCTGCGGGGCGCTCCGTGCGCTCGACGGGGACTGGCCGCGGATCGCCGACGGCGAGAGCGGCCTGCTCCTCGCGGTGGACGGGACGGCGTTCGTCGACGCGGTCGGCGCGACGCTCGAGGAGCCGTTGATCGATCGCACGCTCGAGTTCGTGGAGCGCGTCGAGAGCGGGCTCGCCGCGGCGCGGGGACTCGGGATCACCGGGATCGCCGTGACCGGCCGCGGCGGCGCGGTCCGGGTCTCCGGGACGCCGGCGGACGGGGATGTCCGGGTGCTCGAGGGTCTGCTCGACACCCCGCTCGCGCGAGACGGGGAGTGGCTTCGCCCCTCCGACGGCGGAGGAAACGCCGAACGGGCGGCGGCGCCGGTCGCAGGACCCTCCCTCTGGGCGCGGGTCGTCGGGCCCGACCGGGGGCTCGAGCTGACGTTCACCCTCGAGTGGGACGGGGTCCGGCTCGAGGGGACGATCGCGCCAAAGTGACGCCCTGAAAAAGCGCCAAAATGGCGCTGTTCTTCGGCCTGGTGGTGGTCGTTCTGGCGCATGAGGCGCGCTCGACGTGACGGCATGCCGCGTGCTTCGGATCTCTCGGTTCCGACACGGGAGGTGCGGCGATGCAGTTCGAGAAGTTCACCATCAAGTCCCAGGAGGCGATCCAGGCGGCCCAGCAGCTCGCCTCGGAACGTGGGAATCCCGAGGTCTCGTCCGTTCACCTCCTCTCGGCGCTTCTCGAGCAGGAAGGCGGGATCGTTCCCCCGGTCCTGCGCGCGCTGGGGGCGGACGTCGCCAAGCTGACCGCCGAGACGCGGGCCGCGGTCGAGAGGCTGCCGCGGGCGCAGGGCGCGGCGGCGCAGACCGGCGTCGGGCGCGACCTCCAGAAGGTCCTCGAGGCGTCGTTCGAGGAGGCGAAGGAGCTCCAGGACGAGTACGTCTCGACCGAGCACCTCCTCCTCGCGCTCGCGAGGAGCTCCGGGCCCGCCGAGCCGCTCCTGGCCGGCCAGGGGGCGTCGAAGAAGGCGCTCCTCGGCGCGCTGAAGTCGGTGCGAGGCAGCCACCGCGTCACCGACCAGGACCCCGAGTCGAAGTTCCAGGCGCTCGAGAAGTACACCCGCGACCTGACGGCGCTCGCGCGCCAGGGGAAGCTCGATCCGGTGATCGGCCGGGACGAGGAGATCCGGCGGGTCATGCAGGTCCTCTCGCGCCGCACGAAGAACAACCCGGTCCTGATCGGCGAGCCGGGGGTCGGCAAGACCGCGATCGCCGAGGGGCTCGCCCGCCGCATCGTCGAGCGGGACGTCCCCGAGGGGCTCGTCGACAAGAAGGTCCTGGTGCTCGACCTCGGCGCGCTGGTCGCCGGGACGAAGTTCCGCGGCGAGTTCGAGGACCGCATGAAGGCGATCCTGAAGGAGGTCACCGCCGCCGAGGGGGAGATCGTCCTGTTCATCGACGAGCTCCACACGCTCGTCGGCGCGGGCGCGGCCGAGGGCGCGGCCGACGCGGCGAACCTCCTGAAGCCGGCGCTCGCCCGCGGTCAGCTCCGCTGCATCGGGGCGACGACGCTCGACGAGTACCGGAAGCACATCGAGAAGGACAAGGCGCTCGAGCGGAGGTTCCAGCCGGTCCTCGTCGGCGAGCCGTCGGTGGAGGACACGATCGCGATCCTCCGCGGCCTGAAGGAGCGGTACGACGTCCACCACGGCGTCCGCATCCGCGACGACGCGCTGGTGGCGGCCGCGCGGCTCTCGAACCGTTACATCACCGACCGGTTCCTCCCGGACAAGGCGATCGACCTGGTCGACGAGGCCGCGTCGAAGCTCCGGATCGAGATCGACTCGATGCCGGCCGAGCTCGACGAGCTGGAGCGGAGGAGCCGCCAGCTCGAGGTCGAGCGCCAGGCGCTCAAGAAGGAGACCGATCGCGGATCCGCGGAGCGACTCGCGAAGATCGAGCGCGAGCTCGCGGACCTGAAGGAGCGGGCGGCGGGGTTGAAGTCGCGGTGGGAGGCCGAGAAGGAGGCCATCCGCAACATCCGAGCCTCGAAGGAGAAGATCGAGGAGCTGAAGGAGGAGTCGAAGCGGCTCGAGCGGTCCGGCGAACTCGAGAAGGTCGCGCAGATCCGCTACCAGTCGCTCCCCGACCTCGAGCGGGTCCGGACCGGGTTCCAGGATCGGCTCGCCGAACTCCACGAGACCGGCGCCCTCCTGAAGGAGGAGGTCGGCGAGGAGGACGTGGCGTCGATCGTGTCGAAGTGGACCGGAGTGCCGGTCTCGAAGCTGCTGCAGGGAGAGCGGGACCGCCTGCTCGCCTGCGAGGAGGTGCTCCATCGCCGGGTCGTCGGTCAGGACTCCGCGGTCCGGGCAGTCGCCGACGCCGTCCGGCGCGCGCGGTCCGGCCTGCAGGATCCCGAGCGTCCGATCGGGACGTTCATCTTCCTGGGGCCGACCGGCGTCGGGAAGACCGAGCTGGCCCGCGCGCTCGCCGAGTTCCTGTTCGACGACGAGCGGGCGCTCGTGCGGGTCGACATGTCCGAGTACATGGAGAAGCACGCCGTGGCCCGCCTGGTCGGCGCGCCTCCGGGGTACGTCGGGTACGAGGAGGGCGGGGCGCTCACCGAGGCGGTGCGCCGCCGGCCGTACTCGGTCGTCCTGTTCGACGAGATCGAGAAGGCCCACCCGGACGTGTTCAACGTGTTCCTCCAGCTGCTCGACGACGGTCGCCTGACCGACGGGCAGGGACGGACGGTCGACTTCCGCAACACGCTCGTGATCCTCACCTCGAACCTCGGCTCCGACCGGCTCGCGGGAGCGGGCGAGGACCCCGCCGAGCAGCGCCGGATCGTCGACGAGGTGCTGCGCCAGTCGTTCCGGCCCGAGTTCCTGAATCGGATCGACGAGACGATCGTCTTCGACCGACTCGGACGGGAGGACCTGCGGCGCATCGTCCGGATCCAGTTCCGGCTGCTCGAGGCTCGCGCGGCCGAGAAGGGAATCGAGCTGGTCCTCGGGGACGAGGCGGCCGACCGGCTCGCCGAACTCGGCTGGGAGCCGGCGTTCGGGGCGCGCCCCCTGAAGCGGGTGATCCAGGAGAAGGTCCTGAACCCGCTCGCGAAGGAGATCCTCTCCGGCCGGGTCGGGGAGGGGGATCGCGTCGAGGTCGTCGCGGAGGAGGGCGGCGTGTTCGGCTTCCGCAACGTCGGCGGCGGCGGGCCGCGGTCCGCCTGAGGCAGAAAGGTTGCCGGAGGCCCGACGAGGCCGATACAATCCATGGATGCCGGAGTCCTCGCCCGGCCGCCCCCCGCGGCCTCTCCGGTCGGAGTCATCAATGGGTTTGACACCACGGGATCGCTCCCTGGCCTCCGGTGCTCGTGCCGCCCGTCTCGTCGCGGCACTCCTCGTCGTGGCGTGCGTGGTCGACGCGACGTCCGATTGGTCGACGCCGCTGATCGCGGGGACGGGCCCGTCGAAGACGAAGGACTCCGACTTCGACGGGATCCCCGACCGGTCGGAGATCCATCTCGCGACGGCCTCGACGGCGCCCTGGTTCGCGACCAGCGCGGTGAACGCCGACTCCGACGGCGACGGTCAGCCCGACGGGTTCGAGTACTGCCTCAGCGGCGGCACCGAGATCGTCTCGCCGGGGAAGGTCCATCCCGTCGTGCCGCAGGTCACCCTCGGCTCGTACCAGCACGGCGACGCGCTGACCCTCGTCCTCTACGTCATCCCGGGCGACCTGAAGGCGATCGAGCAGTTCCACCTGATGGTCGGCTTCGAGGGGCCGACCGGCAAGGTGATGCTCCTCGACCTGACCGAACTGTTCGCCGTGAACATCCAGTCCGTCGGCCTGGCGACGTACGGCCCGCACACGATGGCGGTGTTCCAGACCAGCCTGCCGATCGCCAACACGGTCGGGCTCTTCCCGTCGCTCTCGATCATGGCGCTCGGATCGATCGCCGGCGTGAAGACGGGGGACAGCGCGACGTTCACGGTCCACCTCGGCCACGTCTATCGCTGGCGCTATCACGCGATCCAGAGCCTCGATCCGGACGAGGAAGAGGTGGTCCAGGGAGAGGCGATCCCGCAGCAGACGGAGGCTCTTCCGGGCGCCGGAGGGGAAGAGGTCTGCTCGACCACCGAGGTCACGGCGCCGACGGGGACGCCGGGGGTGGTGCAGAGGGTGACCGTGGCCGCGGGATGCGGCGGGGGTACCTGGACCTGCGTCGCCGGAATCTGCGCCGCACTCGTGGGGAAGAAGGCGGTCGTCCTGGATCACCTCGAATTCCTCGACTGATCGCACAAGTCCATTGAGAGCCGGTGTTTTCGCGCAAATCCACGGCGCGCAAAAGTCCCGGGTTCCGTGGAACCGTCGGCGCGCGTCCCTCGTCTCATTCCTGACTCTCGAATGATCGAGGACACCGAATTCGACTTGGTTCGGCGATGCCAGTCGAGCGAGCCGGAGATCTACGAGCCGGCGTTCGGAGAGCTCTACAGCTCCTACTCGGATCGGGTCTTCAACACGTCGTTTCGAGTGGTCGGCAACGCGGCGGACGCGGCGGATGTCACGCAAGACGTGTTCCTTACCGTCTTTCGCAAGATCGGAGAGTTCCAGTTCAGCTCGAGATTCTTCACGTGGATCTATCGCATCACCGTCAACCTCAGCATCGACCGGCGGCGTCGAGGACAGTCCGCGCCGGGGCTGGTGCTCGAAGGGGGAGGCGAGGCGAACGTCCTGAACTCGCTCCCCGACGAGGAAGCGGCTTCGCCGGACGCCTGGGCGGACCGGGAGTTCCTCGAGGGGAAGGTGCAGAAGTCGATCGAGCGCCTCAGCCCGAAGCTCCGCGCGATCGTCGTGCTCCGCTACATCGAAGGGCTGGCGTACGGCGAGATCGCCGAGGTGATGGGCTGTTCGATCGGGACGGTGAAGTCGCGACTCAACCGCGCGCACAAGAATCTCGAAGTATTCCTCGGCCCCGTGGTCGAGGCGATGTCCGGGGAAGATGAGGAATGACCGCGCCGCACCGCGAGCCGAACCGCGACGATGAACAGGGGCCCCCGGGTCGCTCGACGAGCGACGACCGGGTCGTCCTGTACGTCGACGGCGGGCTCGGGGAGGAGGCGCGCCGGGCGTTCGAGGTCGAGCTCTCCCGCTCCGAGGTCCTCCGCGACGAGGTCCGCCGCGCCCGCCTCGTGCGACGCCTGGTCGCCGGCCTGCCGCGCGTGCCTGCCGCCGGCCTCCCGACCGCCTCCGAACTCCTCGAGCGCGCCGGCCCCCGCGCCCCGACGGCGGCGGCCGGGGCGGACGCGTCCGACGGGAGCGCCGGCGACCGGGTCGCGGCGCTGCTGGGCGGCCTCCGTCGTCACGCGCCCCCCCCGGAGATCGGCGCGCGCTTCCGGGCGTTCGTCGCCGCCGAGGCGGCGTCGGCGAGGAGCGCTCGGGTCCGCCGGGCGATCCGGCGTCCGGTCCCGGTGGCGACCTGGGCCGCCGCCGCCGCACTCCTGCTCGTGTCGGGCGTGTTCGTCTTCTCGGCCCCGCCGCCGCGCCCGTCGGGGTCGCGGATCCCAGGGGTCACCTTCCGGTTCGAGGTCGCGCGCGGGGTCCCGGGTCGCCCGGTCGACGCCGGCGCCGCCACGTCCGGCCTCCTCTCCGTTCCCGCCGGGCGGGGAGAGGGGGGTGGACGGTGAGGGCCGGCGTGATCGTGAAGTCGTCCGCTCTCGCGCTGATCTCCGTCTCGCTCTCCGCGTGCGGTCCGATCGGCGACGGTGCGTTCCTCGGGCGGACCCTCGCCGACGTCGAGGCGTCGCGCGAGCTGACCTGGGTCGCCGAGCGGCAGTACGTCGACTACGTCGGCACCACGCCGTCGGTGGCGATCGAACGGTTCACCCACGGACCGGACGGAGCGTTCCGCGTCGACCTGCTCGAACTGAACGGCAAGGCGCCGGTCGACATGAGCGCGAGCGAGTTCGAGGCGTTCGAGACGCTCCAGGAGCTCCTGCAGGGCGGCCGCGGCCGCCACGTGGCGCGGATGCGCGACTTCGAGGTCCGGGACACCGAGCTCTTCGCGGCGAACTACTCCTGGACCGTCTTCGACACGCCGGCCTCGGTCGCCGGGCGCGCCGCGCTCGTGGCCGAGGCGAAGCCGCACCGGATGGACCGTCCCTGGTACCGCGTCTGGGTCGACCAGCTCAACCTGGTGACGCTGAAGTACGAGGAGTTCCTTCCGAGCGGCACCCTGGCGTCCGAGATGGAGGTCCTCTCCATCGAGTTCGCCCCCGACCTCTCGGAGGTCGAGTTCCAGGCGTCCCTGCGCTCGGCGCCGCAGGAGATCGCGCCGGAACAGATCGGTGCGTTCGTCGCCTTCGAGGCCCTCGTCCCCAGCTACCTCCCCGAGGGCTTCGTCCTGACGTCGTGCCGGCTCTCCGGGCTGGCCGGTTCCCCGGCGCTGGTGCTCTCCTACGAGGACGGCCTCCAGGAGCTGCTCCTGGTCCAGTACCAGGAACTCGAGCCGAGCGAGCCCCTCGAAGGCGTCCCGGTCACGGTGAAGGTGGCGGCCTACGGGCCGACCGTCGACGCCGATCTCCGCCTGATCGGAACCCAGCTCCACGTGACCGCGAAGGTCACGGAGGGCGAGATCATGGCCGTGATCGAGGGGCTCGAGATCGCCTCTCCCTGACGACGGGGCGGTCTCCCGAGGACGCCGAACGGGCGATCGCCGCGCGCCGCGGCGATCGCCCTTTCCTTCGGCTCGTCCTTGGCGTGGAGCGTCGCCGCCGACGTGATCACTTCACCGTCGGGTCGCGGCTGTAGTTCCCCTTCACGTACGCGGCCCAGTTGTCGTCGAGCTCCTCGCAGGTCCAGTCGAACGTCTGCCGCAGCGCCTGCTCCGAGTCGCCGCCGAACGTCCGGTGGGCCCGGACGAACTTCACGAACTCCTCGGGGTGCTCGGCCATCAGGAAGTCGATGACGCTCCACGACTTCGCGAGGTCCGCGTAGTCGAGCTGGTTCAACGACTTCTTGCAGGTGTCGACGAACGGATGCGGCTCCTCGAGCGCGCCGTCGATGATGTCGAAGCAGATCAGCTTGTACGCGCCGTCGGACGTCTTGTCGGCGACCTCGACGCGGTTGGCGTACTTGGTGTTCGTCGAGCAGGTCAGCTCGTTCGCGCCGAACTCCATGATCGCGACGTACGCACCGAACCCCTCCTGGAGCCACGGCGGGCAGGCGCCGGCGGCCCAGCGCATGTACGTGTCGCCGATCCAGTGCGCCATGCCGCGCTCGAACGGGAGCTCGCTCTCCTTCCGGGCGGCGAGCGGCACGCTGCCGAGCTGCATGCCGCCGGGGTTGTCCTTGAAGAACTTCTTCGTCTCCGCGTCGAGCCCCTGGATGTTCTTGTCGACCCAATCGATCAGGTCGATGAACGTCCCCTCCTGCTTGACGTGGAACATCATGAACGGCTGGTTCCAGATCGCCTGCGCCGGCTCGCGGCCGAACAGCTTGTTGCAGCTGACGAACAGCCGCTCCGCCATCGTGAGATGGGAGTGGATGTCCGGCATCGGCATCTGGCAGCGGAGGGAGAAGTGCGTGCTGCTCGCGACGTTGAAGTCCTGGCCGAAGAAGTCCTCGAGGACGCCCTTCGTCTCGAGGTCGGAGTCCTCGTTCTCGGCGATGACCGCCACGAGCCCCTGGACGACCGACGAGATGTCGCCGATGTTGTCCGCCGCGGTCCGCGTGCTCGAGGGCGACCGGCCGCTGCCGCCGCTCTTCGAGGCCGCCGCGCCGCCGCTGCGACGGGACGCCGCCTTCGCCTTCCGTTCCGCGGCGGCGATCTCGCTCCGCGTCTTCCACTCGCCGTCGACGAGCTGATACCCGAGCCCGCGGCGGGCGGTCTCGTTGTCGGGTTCGACCTTGATCACCTCGCGGAGCACCTTCCGCGCCTCGCGCGAGAGGCGGTTCTCCGTGCACCAGTCCGCGAGGTCGAGGAGGG
>JBICIB010000829.1:0-8979 GCA_043101415.1 Planctomycetota bacterium JB042
GGCGGGGATTCCTCGCCCGCGAGCGGTTTTTCCTCTGGAGTCCGCGGCGGGACGGTCGAAATACAGAGGTGGTCCGGTCAGGAGCCGTCCGATGAAGATCAACCGTCCCCACAACGTTTCGCGTCCCGAGGTCGATCGGGGCGCCGACGCCCGGAAGACGAGCCGCGCCGACGAGGCGCGCCGCCGCGCCGGGAACGACGTGTCGGTCGGAGCCGAGGACCGCATCGAGACCGACGTCTCCACGTTCATCGACGAGACCGTCGGCCGCACGAAGGCCGAGCTCGCCAGCCGGCTCGAGGACGTCCGGGCGCGCCGCGACGAGCTGCTCGCCCGGGCCGACGACGACGACGCCATCCAGGCCGCCGCCCGGCGGCTGCTCGACTCCCTCTGATCCGCCGGAGCGGTCCCGCGCACGAACGTCCGGGACGAACCGCCCGGCGAGCGCGGGGGGAGCGCCTCGTCCGTCAATTCGCGGAGACGAGCGTCCCGGCCACGCGGTCGGACGCGAAGCGCGCGAACCAGCGCGGCGACGTCGCCACGATCTCCCGGTCGAACACCGTCCCGTCCTGCGCCGCGTTCTTTTCGAACCAGCGCTCGATCGAGACCGCGGTCTTCGAGTCGGTCGCGTCGACGAAGTCGGAGACCGACCAGAGGACCTTGCCGGTGTGGACGTCGATGAGGGAGGCGCCGATCGCCAGCGAGGGCGGGGCGTACGGCCGGTAGCGGGAGATCGTGCCGAAGAGGACCGCGTCGACGCCGTAGCGCCGCCCGAGGTCGATGATCGTCGACACCGGGATGCGGCCCGACGCGAGCGGGCCGGCGTCCGCCTTCAGCGACGCGTCGGCGGCGTTCGGCCGGACCACTTCGAACCGCCGGAGGCGGGCGATCGAGTCGCCGAGCGCCTCGGAGACGACGACGGTCGGCGCGCCGTGTCCGCTCTCGTCGATCAGCGGCAGCGCGAGCACCCGACGGACCATCCCGTAGTCGATGCTGCTGTCGCGGAAGGCGCGCGGCTCCGGAAGAGGGTACTCGTAGAGGTGGTCCTCGAGGAACGTCCGGTACGCCGACTCGACGGTCGCGCAGCCGCCGAGGACCGCCGCGAGGAGGAGAGGGAGGCCGGCGCGGATCATTGGCGATCCTTCGCGAAGGTCCGCTCCGCGATCTCGCGCTCGAGGATCTCCTTCTCGAACGCCAGCCGCTGACGCTTCTCGTCCGCGAACATCTCGGCCAGCGCCTTCCGCTCCTTGTCGAGCGCGTCCGCGCGCCGCTCCGCCGTCGCGAGGCGCTCCGTCAGGTCCTGCACCTGGTCGGTGAGCGCCTGGATCGCGTCCTGCTGCTGGGTGGCGCGGTCGTCGAGGTCCTCGGCCGCGATGCGGGCCTTCTCGAGCTCGCGCTCCACGGCGCGCTTCTCGGAGAGGGTCCGGCCGACCATGTCGCGGAGCTTCTCGTTCTCCTCCAGCAGGGTCGTCTTCGCCTGCTGCTGCAGCGGGGCCGCCTCGCGTTCGACCGCAAACCGCTCGTTCGGGTCCGGCGCGGCCGGGTACGCGGGCGTCGACTCCGCGGGCGGCGCGAGCCGGCATCCCGACGCGCCCAGCACGAGGGCGGAGAGGGAGACGAGGGGGAAGAGGACTCGGTTCATGTCGGCGCTCCTCCGTCCGGCGCGGCGGCGGTCCCGTCGTGGGTCGCGGCCGCCGCGTCGTAGTCGCATTGGATGTCGATCTTCCGTCCGCACGAGCAGACCGCGACGATGCGGCGGACGTGCTCCCCGTCGCGCTCGACCTCGAGGGTCGGCTCGCGGGACGTGGGCCCGGTCCGAGGAGGCGGCACCGCGCGGGGCGCGCCGAGCTCCTGCTCCAGCGGATTCGACGGCGCGGCGTCGTCCCCGAACTCGGGGAGCTCCGCCTTCGCGGTCTCCTGCAGGGCGCGGAGGATCCGGCCCGGCTCGGCGCGATCGCCGGCGTTCTCGTCACTCATCGCTCTTCACCTTCCTGCTCTCCACCTTCACGCGGATCTTCCGCTGCGCGCAGGTGAGGATCTGGCTCACCCGCGACTCGGTCACGCCGAGCGTCTCCCCGATCTCCTTCAGGTAGAGCCCCTCCGAGAAGTAGAGGACGACGACCTGACGCTCCCGGTCGGAGAGGCCGCGGATCGCGTCCGTCACGCGCTCGAGCTCCTCGGACCGCTCGGCGCCGTCCGAGGGGGGCGCCCCTTCGGAGTCGATCGGCTCGAACATCTCGCCCGAATCGACCTCGCCGCTCTCGCTCCGGAGGAGCCGCTCGGTCTCCGCCTGGTTCAGCAGGACGACGGCGTCCTCGGCCGAGATCTCGAGCTCCTTCGCGATCTCGTCCGGGAGCGGGAGCCGGCCCTCGTGGGCCCGGTAGCGCGACTCGACCTCGCGGAGCTGCTTCAGCCGGCCCCGCGTGCCGCGCGGCAGGGGGTCGTTCCGGCGGAGCTCGTCGAGGATCGCGGCCCGGATCGCCATGTAGGCGAACGTCCGGAACGAGGCGCCGCGGCCGGGCTGGAACGTCCGGGCGGCGGTGAGGAGTCCGAGGTTCCCGACGCTCAGGAGGTCGTCCCGGTCGAGCGAGGACGGGACGGCGATCGGGAGACGGCCGACCACCCGGCCGACCAGATCGAGGTGCCGAACGGCCAGCTCGTTCCGGGCGGCTTCGTCCAGGATCCCTCCCGCGACCGGGGGGAGGAGGGTGTCGGACCGATCCGTCATGGAGTCACGCCGTCTCCATCATCGGCAGATGGGGGAGTTCGGTTGAGGGCCGCCGCCAGGAGGCCGACCAGCGAGAGGACCGCCGCGGCGCCGAGGCCGCGCAGCAGGGCGACCTCGGGGCGGGAGTGGGCCGCCAACGCGAGGATCAGACCGAGGGCGAACCCCCCGGCGAACCCCCGGACCGTCCAGACGACCCTCGGATCGCTCACCCGTCGCGCCCTCCGAGCGGCCGCCGCCGGCCGAGGACGAGGTCCGCGATCAGGGGGCGCGAGGCGGGCGTCAGGTCGCCGCGGAGCGACGGGCCGTGCGCGAGCGCCGCGACCGGGAGGTCGAGGGCGGCGGGGAGGTTGATCAGGCTCACGAGGCGTTCGGTCTCGTATAGCTTGGTGAAGACGATAGCCGAAGGGCGGAGTTCGCGGAACGACAGGGCCGCGCGGGCGAGCGACTCGGCCTCGAGGTTCGCCGGGAGGACCAGGTGGACCCCGATCGGCGCGCCGCGGAGCTTCTCGCGCAGCACGTGGAGGGCGGCGCTCTCGCGCGGGCCGAGCCCCGCGGTGTCGACGAGGATCCGATCGGGCGTCCCGATCGACTCGAGGGCGCGGAGGAGGCCCTGCGGTCCGCGCGCCTCGGCGAACGGGAGCTTCAGGCGCTCCGCCGTCCGCGCGAGCACCTCGGTCCCGCCGGGGCGGCCGCCGTCGAGCGACACGAGTCCGAGGCGCGGGCCGCCGGCCCCCGACTGCTCGGCCAGCTTCGCCAGCGTGGTCGACTTCCCGGCCCCCGACGGGCCGACGAACGCGAAGCATCGCGCGCGCCCGGCGCCGGGCGGGCCGACGCCGGGGAGGAGCCCGGCGAGGGCGTTGCGACAATACTCGCTCCGGGCGGGGTCGATCGGGTCCCCCTCGCTCTCGGGGGCGCGCTCGATCATCGTCAGGAACCGGTCGAGGAGGGCCGGTTCGAGGCCCTGTCGGACGAGCCGCGCCTCGATCGGGGCGAACCGGTCGTTCACCCGCGGCGTCGGCGCGGCGGCGGGGGCCAGGGCGCTCGACGGCGGCACGAGGATGCCGAGTTCGCGGCGGAGGAGCGCGACCTCGGCGCGCAGCCTCATCAGGCCGTCCGAGGGTTCCTCTCGCTCGACGGCGGCGGCGACGACCTCGGCGCCGCCGTCGACGGTCCTCGTCTCGAGGACCAGCGCGTCGTCGCCGAGCTCCTCCTCGACCTTGGCGAGGGCGTCGGCCACGGTCCGGGCGGTGATCGTACGGAGTCTCATGCGGGGACCTCCACCGGGGATCCGGGGATGCGGATGACGGAGACGGGTTCGATGTTCTCGACGCCGACGATCTCGGAGTAGGAGACCACCGGCACCTTCGGTTTCTGGTCGAGCAGCGGCAGGGCGAGGACGCGCCGGAGCGTCGGGCGGACCACGAGCGTCGGCGCCCGGCCCTTCGCGTTCGCCTCCTCCGCCGCCCGACGGACCTGCTCGACGACCTGGCGGAGCGCGATGCCGAGCTGGTTCGGGTCGGCGGAGAGATCGGCGAGCGACTGCTCGAGGGCCGGGTCGAGGGTGAGCGCGACGAGCGTCCCGCGGTCGTCGACGACGCGGGCCGAGATCGAGCGGGCGAACCGCTCCCGCACGAACTCGCCGAGGACGTCGGCGTCCTTGGTGCGCGGGGCGTGGTCCGCGATCGTCTCGAAGATCGGGGCGAGGTTCCGGATGCCGACCCCCTCGCGGAGGAGGTTCCGGAGCACCTTGTGCACGTCGCCGAGCGAGAGGCTCCCCGGCGTGACCTCCTCGACCAGCGCCGGCGCGGTCTCCTTGAGCTGCTCGATCCGCGCCTTGGTGTCGTCGCGGGTGAGGATCTCGTGGGCGTGCTCCCGGAACACCTCGGAGAGGTGGGTCGCGAGGACGGCCGACGCCTCGACGACCGTGTACCCCTTCGCCTCCGCCTCGTCGCAGCGGTCCTCCCGGATCCAGTACGCCGGCAGGCCGAACGTCGGGTCCCGCGTGAGGACGCCCTGGATCGGCTCGGCCTTCTCGCCGGGCGGCATCGCGAGCGCGCAGCCCGGGGAGAGGGAGCCGGCCGCGATCTCCTCCCCGCCGAGGAGGACCCGGTAGGCGCCCGGGTCGAGGGAGGCCGAGTCCCGCACGCGGACCGGCGGCAGGACGATGCCGATCTCCGACGCGAACCGCTTGCGGAGCTGCGAGATCCGGTCGAGGAGCGAACCGGTCGGACCGCTCTGGACCAGGCCGACCAGGCGGTAGCCGACCTCGACGAGCAGGCGGTCGACGGTCAGGAGCTCCTCGATCTGGTCCGACTCCGACTTCCGCGGCGGCGGCGGCGGCGGCGCCAGCTCGACCTGCCGCGCCGCCTCCTCCTTCTTCCTGACGATCCGGCCGAGCACGAAGAGCGACCCGGCGAGGAGGACGAACGGGAGGGCGGGGAGGCCCGGCATCACGCCGAGGCCGAGGGCCGCGGTCGAGACCAGGACGAACGTGCGCGACTTCGAGAAGAGCTGGTCGCCGAACTCGGTCGGGAGGGACGCCTCGGCCGACGACTTCGTCACCAGCAGGGCGCCGGAGATCGAGACGATCAGCGCCGGGACCTGTGCGACGAGGCCGTCGCCGATGGTGAGGATCGAGTAGGTCCGGACCGCCTCGGCGACGGACATCCCCTGGGCGAGGCCGAGGATCGCGCCGCCGAGGAGGTTCACGACGGTGATGATGAGGCCGGCCACCGCGTCGCCGCGCACGAACTTCGACGCGCCGTCCATCGCCCCGTAGAACTCGCTCTCCTTCATGAGCGAGTCGCGCCGCTCGCGCGCCTGGTCGCCGTCGATGATCCCGGCGTTCAGGTCGGCGTCGATCGCCATCTGCTTCCCGGGGAGACCGTCGAGGGTGAACCGGGCGGCGACCTCCGAGATGCGTCCCGCGCCCTTCGTGATCACCACGAACTGCACGATCAGGAGGATCGAGAAGACGATGATCCCGACCACGAGGTTGCCGCCGACGACGAAGTTGCCGAAGGCGTCGATCACCTCGCCCGCGTTCCCCTCCAGCAGGATCAGCCGGGACGAGGCGACGTTCAGGCCGAGCCGGTAGAGGGTCAGGAAGAGGAGGAGCGACGGGAACGACGTGAACTCGCGCGGCGCCGGCGTCGCGATGACGGTGAACAGGACGAGGAGCGTGAAGGTGATGTTGCACGCCAGGAGCACGTCGAGGAGGCCGGCCGGCAGCGGCAGCACCAGCAACGAGAGCATGAGCGCGACGGCGACGACGAGGCCGAGCTCGCCGCGGACCTGGCCCCGGTCCTTCGTGAGGTCGTCGCTCATCGGCGGGCTCCGACCCGGCCGCGGGTCCGCATGACCGCCGCGAGCAGCTCGGCGACGGCCTGGTACAGGGTCGGCGGGATCTCGTCCCCGACCTCGACGGCGCCGTGGAGCGCGCGCGCGAGCGGCGGATCCTCGACGACCGGGACGTCCGCCTCGCGGGCGATCTCGCGGATGCGCAGGGCGATCAGGTCGCGCCCCTTCGCGACGCACCTCGGCGCGTTCGCGGACGACTCGTACTTCAGCGCGACGGCGTAATGGGTCGGGTTCGTGACGACGACGGACGCCTCGGGGACCGCCTCCATCATGCGCGTCAGCGCGACCTCGCGCTGCTTCCTCTTGATCCGACCGCGGACCTCCGGGTCGCCCATCGCGTCCTTGTTCTCCTGCTTCACCTCCTCCTTGGTCATCTTCAGGTCCTTCTCGTTCTGCCGGACCTTCATCAGGTAGTCGAGGAGGCCGAGGGCGAGGAGCGTGCCGCCGACGAACAGCAGGAGCCGCACGATCAGGCGTCCCGCTTCGGCGACGAGCACCGGGAGGGAGTGCGTGACCATCAGCTCCCCGACCGCGGGGGCGACCGCCAGGTGGAACGCGATCGCCAGGAAGACGAACTTCAGGAGCGAGGTGACGGTCTCGATCAGCGACCGCCCGTTCACGAACTTCGAGACCGACACCGTCGGCGCGAGCTTCTCGGGGCGCGGCCGGAGCTTCGCCGGGACGTAGTGCAGGCCGGTCTGGAAGAAGCTCGACACGAGCGCCGCGGGGACGAAGCCGAGGAAGAACGGGAGGAGCGCCCGGAGGGACGACTCGGCCGTCGCGTTGGCGAGGAGGATCGCGTCGTGGTCGGTGGCGCTCGGGAGGCTCTCCGCGCAGGCGTACAGGATCGAGAGGAACCGGGTCCGGACGCCGTCGCCGAACAGGATGGCGAGCCCGCCGCAGGTGAGCAGGAGGACCGCGAACGTCAGGTCAGGCGAGCGCGGCACCTTGCCGTCCTCGCGCCCCTTCTGCCGACGCTTCTCGGTCGGGTCTTCTGTTTTCTGTTCCTTGTCCTGGTCCGCCATGTCCGCCTCAGCGCGTGGTCAGCGCGCCCGTGAGCCGCTCGTGGAGGTGGATCGCCGCGTCGCCGACCGCCGGGACGAGGCGCGGGAGGAGGAGGGAGACCAGGAGGATCGCGACGAACATCCGGATCGCGAACGCGAAGTCGAAGATGTGCAGCTTCGGGAGCACGCGGGCGGCGATGGTCGTGAACGACGTCAGGACCAGCAGGAGGATCGCTCCGGGGAGCGCGACCGCGATGCCTCGGGTCACCACTCCGATCGAGTCGGCGGCGAGCGTCGCCGCGAGGCGCTCCGGGGCGACCAGCGCGCCGGGCGGGACCAGCACGAACGACTCCCGCACCGTCCGCAGGAGGAGCTCGAGTCCGCCGAGCTCCACGAACAGGATCAGCCCGAGCGCCTCGAACAGCCGGGCGAGCAGCGGCACCGAGCGTCCGGTGACCGGGTCGATCTGGCTCGAGGCGTTCAGGCCCATTTCCTGTCCAAGGAAGTCTCCGGCCACCCCGAGGAGGTGGAAGACGAGCGAGAACCCGAACCCGATGGCGAGGCCGATCCCGAGCTCGAGCGGGAGCAGGGCCAGGGTCGCGACGGGCGAGGGGTGGCCGACCGTGGCGACCCCGAACGGTGCGGGGACGAGGACCAGCGCGAGCACCAGGGCCGTGGCCAGCCGGACCGTCTTCGGCGCGCCCGGGCCCGCGAGGAGCGGGAACGCGCTCGCCACCGCGAGGACGCGGGCGATCGGCAGGATCGGCAGCTCTTGGAGCCAGGCGTCCAACCCTCAGCCCCGCATCGGGAGGACGTCGCGGAGGAGGGGGATCGTGAACTCCATCAGCGCCCGGAGCATCCACGGCGCGAGGATGCAGGTCATCAGCACCGCGGTCACGACCTTCGGGACGATCGTCAGCGTCTGCTCCTGGAGGTTCAGGACGGTCTGGACGATCGCCAGCACGAGCGCAAGGAGCAGCACCGACGCCAGCAGCGGCGCCGCGACCTTCAGCGCGGTCAGCAGCGTGGTGCGCGCGAACTCGATGGCGGTGTTCGGATCCATGGGCTCCCTCTCAGGTCGCGCCGAACGAAAGGGCGAGCGACTGCACGATCAGCGTCCAGCCGTCGACCAGGATGAACAGCAGGATCTTCAGCGGCATCGCGATCATCGTCGGCGGCAGCATGAACATGCCGAGCGCCAGGAGGATCGCGGCGACGACCATGTCGATCAGCACGAACGGCAGGAACAGGATGAACCCCATCCGGAACGCCGTGCGCAGCTCCGACAGGACGAACGCGGGCACGGTGACCCGGAACGGCAGCTCCTCCGGCGTGCGCGGGCGCTCCGCCTCGGCCAGCTCCAGCGCGAGGAAGACGTCCTCCTCCCGCGTGTGCCGCAGCATGAACGTCTTCAGCTCGTCCGCGGCCGCCTCCAGCGCCTCGGTCATCGGCAGGCGCTCGTCGAGGTACGGCTCGATCGCCTCGTCGTGCACCTTGCCGAAGGTCGGGGACATGACGGCGCTCGTGAGGAAGAGGGCCAGGCCGACGAGGATCGGGTTCGGCGGGAGCTCCTGCGCGCCGATCGCGCGCCGCACGAACGAGAGGACGATGATGATCCGCGTGTAGCAGGTGAGCGTCAGCAGGAGCGCCGGCAGGAAGACCAGCGTCGACAGCAGGAGCATCACGCGGATCGGCGCCGCGAACTCCCTCACCGTGTCGTCGAGGGACCCGGCCGTCCTGGCCGGGTCGTCGCCGTCCCGCGGCACGGTCGCCGGCGCCGCGGGCGGCGCGACCAGGCCGTTCGCCGGGTCGACGACGTCGTGGACCACCGACGGTTCGGCCTGCTCGTGCTCGTCGCGGCCGCGTCGGCGACGGCCCGGCAGGCCGAAC
>JBICIB010000830.1:0-3952 GCA_043101415.1 Planctomycetota bacterium JB042
CGGAGATCGCGCCGACGACGAGCGGCGGCCCGACGACGCCCGCCTCGAACGGCGGGGAGTACGGCGGCTGCGCCGTCGCCGGCAGCGTGACGAGCGGGGTGAACGGCGGCGCCACGTAGACCGATCCGTATCCGACCGGGAACGGCGGCGGGAGCGGCGTCGCGGGGAAGACGGCGCTCGGGATCGTGCTCCACGGCGGGACCGGCGTCACGCCGCCGCCGGAGAGGACCGGGACCAGGCGGTTGTAGAGGGTGAGCGACCCGGCGCCGGGGACGAGAAGGGTGCGGGGCGCCTGACCGGGGCCGACGGCGAGCGGGTAGGTGACGGCCGGCGCCGACGTGTTGTGCGCGATCGAGTCGTTCCCGTGGCTCCGGGCGAGCGTGAGGTTGCTCGCCTCGTCGAAGCCGATGTCGACCGGCCCCGCGGGACCGACGAGCGCGACCGGCGAGACCGCGATCCGCGCGTTCCCGTACCCTTCGCCGTCGAAGTCGAAGCTGTTCAGGAGGGCGTTGACGGCGGCGGGATTGGCGTAGAAGGCGATGCCGTTCGCGGCGATCAGGAGCCCGGCCGCGTTCGGGGCGCTCCCCGCGTCGACGTAGAGGGACGCCGGCAGGATGCGCCAGTCGCGCAGCGTGGCGTCGACGGCGTTCGCCGTCGGCTGGCGACTCAGGAACTCGCCGACGAACGCCGGGTCGCGCGCGAGGCCGCTCGCGCCGGGCGGGTTGAGCGGGTTCACGTCGATCCACGGGACCGGGTTCGCGCCGGTCGGCACGGTCGAGCTGAACGGCGGCGGCGAGCCCGGAGGCGTGGGGAGGACGCCGGACGTCGCCCCGACCAAGGTGGCGTCGAACGCGTCCGTCGAGCCGACGCGACTGCCGACCCCGACGGAGGTGTCGGTCTGGTCGACGCCGATCATCGCCATCGTCCCGCTGCCGGCCTGCGTCGGCAACGTCCGGTAGATCGTGTTCTGGACGTTCATCGGGCTGAGGCCGGACTGGCGGACCAGCGGGTCCGGCCCGAACGGCGGGTACGCCGGGTTGTTCAGCGGGTCGGTCACGTCGCACGTGCCGACCGCGCCGGGCAGGCACGTCGCCGTCGCCGCGGCGGCGTCCGGGCCGCCCTGCCAGCCCATCACGACGGTGTTGTTGAGGAAGTTGGTGCGGACTCCGTTGTACGCCGGGTTCACGTTGTAGTCCGCGACCTGCAGGAGGCCGAACCACGGTCCGGGGATCGGGGTGACCGGGAGCAGGCTCGTCGCCGGCTCGGGCGCGAGGTTCAGCATGTCGAGGACGCAGTTCGAGATCGTCCACGCGACGCTCGTCAGCTCGGTCTCGAGGTAGAGCTGCACGTGGCCGCCGCGAAACGTGAACCCGTCGATCATCTCCGGGAAGAGGTCGGTCAGTCCGGAACCGTCGACGAGCACCTCGAGCTGGGTCGAGCGGCTGTTCGGCACGGTCGGGAGGTAGATGCCGGCGACGCCGGGCAGCACCCCCGGCCCCCCGTACGGCTGGGTCTGGAACCCGACGACGATCGAGCCGCGGGCGCCCGCGGTCCCTTGGAGGCTGATGAAGTCGACCATCTGGATCGGGAGCGGCTCCCCGTTCGTCAGCGGGCTGTAGATGCCGGGCATGCAGTGGACGAGGCCGGTGTTCGCCGCGCTCAGCGTCGGGTTCCCGCCGGCGCCGGACGCCCCGGCGATCGCGCCGATCGCGGCGCCGATCGTCAGGAACGGGATCGCGTTCGCGGCGGCCGGCACGCCGTTGACGCTGACGGTTCCGCCGCCGCCGTTCCCGAACGTCGGGTCGACCCAGGCCTGGAAGGTCTGGGCCTCGGCGGAGGAGGAGGCGAGGGAGAGGGCGATCCCGGCCGCGAGGCCGAGTCCGAGGGGTCGGGTCATCGTGCGAGCTCCATCGTTCGGAGGGGGGCGCGCGACGAGGGGGGAGGCGCGCGACCCGGCCGGACGGCCGAGCCCGCGCACCCCGTCGGGCGCGAGGCGACGGCATGGGTGTCGTCGGGCCCGGCGCCGGACTCAGCGCGTTCCGCGAACTCGGAGGAAAACGCGGGCGACGGCCCGGAGGGCCGGGCCGGCGGGGATCACCGCCGGCGCCCGCGCCGCCTCCCGCCGCCGTCCTCGAGCGCCTTCTCGTCCGGGAGCGTGTACGCGATCGCCATCAGCGCCACGCGGCCGGCGGAGTGGAGGTTGCCGCCGCCGGACCACGGCGACTTCACGCGGTCCGGTTCGATCTCCTCGATGTCGATCGGCTCGGGCGGCGCCTTCGGGAGGCTCTCCTTCAGCATCGCCACGAACTCCTCGTAGACCGGGCCGCCCGCGTTCAGCGCGAGGCGCGACTGGAAGAACGCGGAGAGGGCGCGCTTCTCGTTCGAGATGCCGGAGTCGGTCGAAGGGAGCTCGCGCGCGGCCTGGGTGGAGAGCCCCTTCACCCTCGGGTCGTCGGCGCCGGCGCCGAGGAGGACGTAGGCGTTGGCGAGCGCGATCGGGTCGACGGAGTTCCGGGTCGACCAGTTCGACTTCATCAGGTTCGTGTCCGGCTCGAGGACCGCGTCGGCGAGCGACTCGAAGTGCGCGGCGAGCGCCTCGGCGCCGTCGAGCCCGAGCTCGACGCCGTGCGCGATCGCGACCCCCTGGAACCCCTTCGGGATCCCCTCGCGGTACTCCTTCTCGGCGAGGATCCGCTTCCCGATCCGGTCGAGGCCGGCCTGTGCCGCCGGCCGGAGGAGCGGGTGGCGCGTCCGCGCGTACGCCTCGATCGCCCCCCAGCTCGCGATCGCCTCCTCGCGGCGCGGCTTCCGTCGGTCGTCGGGCGGCCACGCGGCGACGGCCCGCTCGAGCTGGAGGACCGCCCGTCCCGACGGCGTCCCGTCGCCCGCGCGGACGCCGGCGGCGAGGAAGGCGGAGAGCGCGAGGGCCGTCGCCTCCGGCTCGGTGAAGGCGTCGCACGCGTCGACCGTCCCGTCCGCGTCGACCTCGAGCCGGAGCGCGAGGAGCGCCTCCTCGACGAGCACCCGCATCGCCCGGAACGCCGGCGCCGAACGCGCGGACGGCGGCTCGCGGCGGTGGGGGAGCGGGCCCGGGCGGTCGCCCCCCTCGGCGAGCGACAGCGGCAGCCCCGCCGGCTCGCCGCCCTGGTCGACGACGAGGAGGACGCGCCCCCAGCCGGCGCGCTGCAGCTCTCCGAGCAGGAGGAACAGCGTCCGGGCCCGCGCGGCCTCGCCGATCGAGAGCGCCACGGTCGCGGTCGGGGCCGGCACGCCGGGGGCGTCCTCGTCGAGCAGCCCGCCCGGGAACGTCCGGACGGCGTCGTCGTCGTCGAGCCGGACCGCGCCCCGGAGATCGGTCGCGAGCCACGCGTCGTCCCCGGCGATCGCGAACGTCGCCGGCAGCGCGCCGTCGACCGCGACCTCCGCGGCGGACGGTCCGCCCGCGCGCCATTCCTCGAACGGGAGCGCGTCGGGTCGGCCGCGGCGGCGCTGCTTCGTCCGGGGCGGCGCCGCCCGCACGGGGACGCCGCCGCGCAGCAGCCGGTCGACGGTCCGGACGACCGTCCGCGCCGGGAGGTCCTTCCCCTCCCCGAGCCCGAGGAGGACGACGTCCGGGCGCTCGTCCGCCCCGACGGCCCGCGCCGCGTCGGCGAGGGGGACCTCGTCCTTCCCGACCGACACCGCCTCCGGCGTGGCCCCGAGGAAGACGCGGACCGCGCGTTCGCCGGCGCCGGCCGAGAGGGGAGACGAGAGGAGGAGGACGAGCGGGAGGGCGGTGGAGAAACGCATCCGATGGATGGTAGCGGCCGCCGTCGCCGCGCGCCGGCCCCGCCGCGCGGCGATCCGACGTCCGGGCGTTCTCCCTCCCGTGCCGGCCGGAGATCGCGTATCGTCTCCCGCGCGGACCGGAGTCCGGCGCTGTCCCCTGCCTCGACGGGATGGAATCGACCAC
>JBICIB010000831.1:0-10110 GCA_043101415.1 Planctomycetota bacterium JB042
CGGTCGCGACACGGTCCCGGCGATCCGAGCCGGGGTCGTCCTCGGCGTCGCCGGCGCGATCGAGCGGATCGCCCGCGAACTCGGGGCGGGGAGGGACGCCGACCTCGTCCTGACCGGGGGCGACGCCGCCCGCCTCCGGCCGTTCCTCGGGCTCGAGCTTCGCCTCGACCTCGACCTGACGCTGCGCGGGATCGCTCGAGGCGCCCGGGCCGGCGCGTCGGGGGACGCATGAGCGCGCTCCGTCGGGCGGCGTCGTTCCTCCTGCTGCCGCTCCTGGGGGGCGGGCTGACGTGCGCGGAGCGGCCGTCGTTCCGGCTCGTGGGGCACCACCCCGGCCCGAACGAGGGCCCCCTGCGGCGCAACGAGGCGATCACCCTCCTGTTCGACCGCGAGGTCGACCCGAGCTCGGTCGGACCGGGGAGCGTGCGGGTCGAACGCGCCGACGGGACCGAGGCGTCCGGCCGGCTCGAGGTCGAGGGGCGCCGGGTCCGGTTCGTGCCGCGGCCGGGGCGGACCGGGACCTGGGAGGACGGCGGGTACGGCGCCTCCGACCGCGTCGCCGTCGTCCTGACGGGGTTCCCCGGCCGGGGCGTCCTCTCCGCCACGGGACGCCTGCCGCTCGGCACGTCGGTCCGGCGGGAACTCCCCCTCGCGCCGCTCCCGGAAGGCCGGCCGTCGGCGCGATCGTTCCGCGACCCGGTCCCCGGCGGCCCCCGGCTCGCCCGCCCGCCGGAGGCCGGCGCGGGCGTCTTCGCGGTCCCCGCGGGGGCGGCGCTCGCGCTGCATTTCAGTGAACCGCTGTTTCCGCCGATCCAGGAACCCGTGACCCTCCGCTTCGACGACCGTGACCGGACCCGCGTGGAGACCTCGACCGAGCTGGTCCAGGGCGAGCGCGACGCCGTCCTGCTGGTCCGGCCGGCGGACGGCTTCCGGGAGGGGACGCGGTACCTCCTCGAGCTCCGTCCCGAGCACCTGACCGACCTGGTGGGGAGTCCGTTCGACGGGCGCGGCCTCCCGCGCGAGTACGGGGTCCGTGTGATCCCGGCGGCGGAGGGAGGATCGTGACCGAGCTCTTCCCGCTGATCGTCTGCGCCGCGTTCGCGTTCGGCGCGTGCGTCGGTTCGTTCCTGAACGTGGTGATCCACCGTCTCCCGCGCGGGATGTCGGTGGCGAGCCCGGCGCGGTCGTTCTGCCCGCACTGCAAGAACGGGATCCCGTGGTACCGGAACGTGCCGCTCGTCTCCTGGGTCTGGCTGAACGGGAAGTGCGGCGACTGCGGGGCGCCGATCGCGGTCCGGTACCTCGCGGTCGAGGCGGTCACGGCGCTCCTGTTCGCGGGGCTGGCGATCACGCGGTTCTCCGACGCGCGGACCCTCGTCCCCGGCGACCTCCTCGCGCTGGCGGTCGACTTCGCCCTCGCGGCGCTCCTCGTCGCGATCACGGTGATCGACTTCCGCCACGCGATCATCCCGGACCCGCTCACCATCCCCTGGCTGCCGGGGATCGTCGTGGCGGTCCTCCTCGAGCCGAGCATCCTGCGCGGGGACGCCCTCGTCGCGGCGGCCGGGGCGGGGACGTCGACCGTCGCCGCCGCGCTCGCGGGCGTCGCCGTCGGCGCGTTCCCGGCCCTGCTCGTCGACTTCCTGAAGCGACGCCGAGACGTCGTGCCGGAGGGAGAGGAACCGGAGAGCGCGCTCCCCGACGAGGACGAGGAGTACTCGCTCGCCGCCGAGACGAAGGAGCTCTTTTTCCCGCTCCTGCTGCCGGTGATCGTGGCCGCGGCGGCCTCCGTCCTCCTGCTCGGCGGGCGGTCGTTCGGCCCCGGCCCGTCGGCGGCGATCGCGTCCGCCGCGGGCGCGGGGTTCGGGATGCTGTTCCTCTACGTCGTCCGGCTCGCCTTCAGCGTCGCGTTCGGACGCGAGGCGATGGGGCTCGGCGACGCGAAGTTCCTCGCCCTCGCCGGCGCGGTCCTCGGCGCGGAGGGGGCGCTGCTGGTGTTCGTCCTCTCGTGCGCGCTCGGCGCGGTCCCGGCGTTCTGGAGCCTCCTCGGCCGGCTCCCCGGCGCGACGCTCCTGCTGATCGGGGCGGCGGTCCTCCCGATCGTGCTCCTGCCGACGGCGGGGGAGACGATCGGCGAGGCGGCCGCGCTGGCGGTCCTCATGCCGATCCCGCTGGTCGCGCTCGTCGTCTTCCTCCGCCGCCTCCGCCGCGGCGACGTCGAGTTGACCGCGATGCCGTTCGGCCCGTTCCTGGCCGTCGCGGCGCTCGTCCTCCTCGTCGCCTACGAGCCGATCCGCGCCTTCCTGTCCGACCTCGCCGCTCCGCTCGCGGGCTGAACGTCGCCCCCTTTCGCCGTTCCCCGGGATCCGTAGAATCGCCAGCTCGATTCGACGGAGAGCATTCATGGCGAAGTATGGTTCCGCGGACATCCGGAACGTGGCCCTCTGCGGCCCGAGTCACGCCGGGAAGACGACCCTGCTCGAGGCGATGCTGAAGGGGGCCGGGGTCTTCCAGAAGACGGGGAGCGTCCAGGACGGGACGTCCCAGGTCGACTACGACCCGCTCGAGCGCGAGAAGAAGCACACGATCTTCGCCAAGGTGTTCCACCTCACGCACAAGAAGCGCGAGATCAACTTCATCGACTCGCCGGGGTACCCGGACTTCATCGGCGAGGCGCTCACGGCGATGAACGCGGTCGAGACCGTCGCGCTCTGCGTCAGCGCGGCGGAGGGGATCTCGTTCCACGCGCAGCGGCTCTGGAACGAGGCCGGCGCGGCGCGGCGGGCCCGGATGCTCGTCGTGAACCGGACCGACGCGGACAACGTCGACGTCGACAAGATCATCTCCCAGGCGCAGGAGGTCCTCGGGTCGACCCTCGTCCCGTGGAACCTCCCCGACGGGACCGGCGACGCGATCGCCGGCGTGAAGGAGGTCCTCGACGGAGGGACCGGCTGGAAGGAGACGCTGGTCGAGGCGCTCGTGTCGCTCGACGACGACGCGATGGAGAGGTACCTCGAGTCGGGCGAGGCGTCGGTCGACGAACTCCTCCCGCTGATCAAGCAGGGGATGGCCCAGGAGACGTTCACCCCGATCCTGTTCACCGCGGCGGAGAAGGGGGCCGGCCTGACCGAGCTCCTCGACTTCCTCGCCAAGGACGCGCCGTCGCCGGTCCGGGGGCCGTACTTCTCGGGGAGCGACGGGGTCGAGCTCGCCGACGACCTCCACCCGATCGACCCGAACGAACGGACCGAGTTCGTGGGGCGCGTCTTCAAGACCGTCGCGGACCCGTTCGTGGGGCGGTTGTCGTTCGTCCGCGTCCTCGCCGGCGAGGTCGAGGCGGACCAGATGGTGCTGAACCCGCGGGTCGGCAAGCCGGAGAAGATGCCGGCGCCGATGCGGCCGCAGGGGAAGGAGCACGACAAGATCGAGACGGCGATCGCCGGGGACATCATCGTGCTCGGGAAGGCGGAGTCGCTCGAGACGAACGACACGCTGACCGTCGAGAAGGCGCCGATGGTCCTGCCGCCGATGGCGATGCCGAGCCCGATGGTCGCGCTGGCGGTGACGCCGACGAAGCACGGCGAGGAGCAGAAGCTCGCCACCGGCCTGAAGAAGATCGTGTCGGAGGACGTGACCTTCACGACCGACCGCGACCCCCAGACCGGCGAGCTGATCGCGCACGGCGTCTCGCCGCTCCACGTCGAGACCCACCTCCATCGCCTGAAGACGAACTACAAGGTCGAGGTCACGACCCACGTCCCGCGCGTGCCGATGCGCGAGACGGTGATGGCGAACGCCGAGGGGCACCACCGCCACAAGAAGCAGACCGGCGGGCGCGGTCAGTTCGCGGAGGTCTACCTCCGGGTCGCGCCGAAGGAGCGGGGCACCGGGTTCGAGTTCAAGGACGAGACGTTCGGCGGCTCGATCCCGAAGAACTTCCTCCCCGCGATCGAGAAGGGGGTCGTCGACCAGATGTCGAAGGGGGTCGTCGCCGGGTACACGGTCGTCGACCTCGAGGTGTCGGTCTACGACGGGAAGCACCACGACGTCGACTCGGACGAGCACTCGTTCAAGAAGGCCGGCGCCCGCGCGTTCGTCGACGCGTTCGAGAAGGCGAAGCCGATCCTCCTCGAGCCGGTCGTCGACCTCGAGGTCGCCGTCCCCAGCCGGTTCATGGGCGACATCAACTCCGACCTGAACGGCCGTCGCGGCCGGATCCACGGCATGGAGGCGGTCGGAGACCTGCAGGTGATCAAGGCGCAGGTCCCGCTGAAGGAGGTCCAGACCTACGCCGCCGACCTGCGGTCGATCACCCAGGGCGAGGGCTCGTACACCTTCGAGTTCTCCCACTACGACATGGTCCCCGCGAACGTCGCCCAGGAGCTGATCGCCGCCCACAAGGCGGGGAGGACCGAAGAAGAAGACTGACCACCGCTGCGCGGGCTTGGAACGCGTTCGGGAACGTCTTCGCGTTCGCCACGGCGGCGGCCGGAGGAGGGACGAGCTCTCCGACCCGCTCACGTCCTCGCGCGATACGTCCGGATGGGTCTCCGCGATGGGGCGAGTCGCGCGGCGGGGTCGCTCTCGGAGCCTCATCCCTCCTCCGGCCCCGCCTCGCCCGCTTCGGACTTCCTCACCCGATTCCGGGGTAGGAAAGGGGGAGTCCGGTAAGGCCCCATGGGATGGCGCTGACGCGGAGACCTGTCGTCACCGGCCGTCCTCCGCGCCAGCGCCCTCTCCCCTGCTCTCGTTGCTCTCCCTTGCTCTCGTTGCTCCCCCCTTCCCTTCCCGTCGTCCCCGCCCGTGACTTGACCCCTTCCCCACGTTTTCCCCTCCGCGCGCCTCCTCCCCTCCAACGCCTCAACTCCCGCGCCCGCTCGCGCCGATACCTCCCGGAGTCCCTGCTCCTTCCGGGAGACGCCCGATGGTCCAGATGCAGGAGCTGCTGTCGCAGCTCGTGAGTCGAAACGGCTCCGACCTCCACATCAGCGCCGGTGCGCCGCCGATGATCCGGGTGTCCGGGAGTCTGGTGTCGACCGACAACGAGATCATGACGCCGGACGAGACGAAGGCGCTCGTCTACTCGATCCTGACCACGGATCAGATCGCGTCGTTCGAGCAGAAGCTCGAGCTCGACTTCTCGTTCGGCATCCGGGAGCTGGGGCGGTTCCGGACGAACGTCTTCATGCAGCGGGGGGCGGTCGGAGCGGTGCTCCGGATCATCCCGTACCGCGTGCTCGGGTTCGACGAGCTCGGGCTGCCGCGGAAGGTCTGCGAGCAGCTCTGCAACCTGCCGCGCGGGCTGATCCTGGTCACCGGGGCGACGGGGTCCGGCAAGTCGACGACGCTGGCGGCGATGATCGACCACATCAACGACCACCGGCCGTGCCACATCGTCACGATCGAGGACCCGATCGAGTTCCTGCACGGGAACAAGCGCGCGCTCGTGAACCAGCGCGAGGTCGGGATGGACACCCACGGGTTCCAGAACTCCCTCCGCTCGGTCCTGCGTCAGGATCCGGACGTCGTGCTGATCGGCGAGATGCGCGACCTCGAGACGATCGAGGCGGCGCTCCTGCTGTCGGAGACCGGGCACCTGACGTTCGGGACGCTCCACACGTCGGACGCGGTGCAGACGATCAACCGCATCATCGACGTCTTCCCGCACCACCAGCAGCAGCAGATCCGGACGCAGCTCTCGTTCTCGCTGCAGGGCGTCTTCTGCCAGCAGCTCCTCCCGACCGCGGTCGGCAAGGGGCGGGCGCTCGCGTCGGAGGTGTTGATCGTGAACACGCCGGTCCGCGCGCTGATCCGCGACGACAAGGCGCACCAGATCTACTCGATCATCCAGACGAGCAAGAAGATCGGGATGCAGACGATGAACGCGTCCCTCTCCGAGCTGGCGATGTCGAACCGCATCACGAGCGAGGAGGCGATCGCGCGCTCCTCCGAGCCCGACGAGCTGTAGCGCCTCCTCCACCGGAGCTGATCCACCGTGTCGACGACCTTCCAGAAGCGGCTGGTTCAGACCCTCCGGAACGCGGAGGTGATCTCCGACGAGGACCTCGACGCGGCGGTCGAGACCGCGAGCAAGGAGGACGCCTCCCTGTTCGAGGCGCTGGTCGAGTCGAAGGCGTTCGAGGAGAAGGAGCTGCTCGGCATCATCGGCGCCGAGGCCGGGGTCCCGCCGATCGATCTGGAGCGGGTGACGGTCGCGCCGGAGATCGTCGACCTGATGGACCAGGCGACCGCCGAGCGGCATCGGGTGCTGCCGATCGCCAAGATCGGGCAGGTGCTCACCCTGGCCGTCGCCGACCCGTTCGACGTGGTCCAGGTCGACCACCTCCAGCTCCTCCTGAAGTGCGACCTCCGGCCGGTCGTCGCGTCGGACCGGGCGCTGAAGGAGGCGATCTCCGAGCTGTTCGGCGAGGGGGCGCGCGAGCTGGAGGCGCTGGTCGGCGACGCGACGTCCGAGGACGACATGGTCGTCCAGTCCGGCGATCAGGAGGAGTCGGACGACGTCGACCTGTCGGACATCAGCGGCGAGACGTCGCCGGTCATCAAGCTGACCAACATGATCATCGCCAACGCCATCCGCGAGAAGGCGTCGGACATCCACATCGAGCCGTTCGAGACCAAGCTCCGGGTGCGGTACCGCCAGGACGGCGTCCTGCGCGAGGTCCTCTCCCCGCCGCGCAACCTCGCGGGCTCGATCGCGTCGCGCGTGAAGATCATGGCGAGCCTCGACATCGCCGAGAAGCGGAAGCCCCAGGACGGCAAGTTCCAGGTGAAGATCGAGGGGCGCGCCGTCGACTTCCGCGTGTCGACCCTGCCGGTCGTCCACGGCGAGAAGATCGTGATGCGCGTCCTCGACACGGGGAACCTCGCCGCCGACCTCGGGAACCTCGGGTTCGAGCCGAAGAACCTCGAGGACTTCCAGACCGCGATCCGGGCGCCGTACGGGATGATCCTGATCACCGGGCCGACCGGCTCGGGGAAGTCGACGACGCTCTACTCGTCGGTGCGGGAGCTCTACTCGGACGAGACGAACTTCGTGACGGTCGAGGACCCGGTCGAGTACCAGCTCGCCGGGATCAACCAGGTGCCGGTCAACCCGAAGCGAGGGGTCACGTTCGCGGCGGCGCTCCGGTCGATCCTGCGCCAGGACCCCGACGTCATCCTGATCGGCGAGATCCGCGACGCCGAGACGATCGAGATCGCGGTGAAGGCCGCGCTCACCGGGCACCTCGTCCTCTCGACGCTCCACACCAACGACGCCGCCTCCGCGATCAGCCGCATGATCGACATGGGGCTCGACCCGTTCCTGGTCGCGACGTCGGTGGTCATGGTCGCCGCCCAGCGTCTCTGCCGGAAGCTCTGCGCGAACTGCCGCGAGCGGGTCGACATCCCGAAGGAGCGCATGCTGGCCGTCGGGATGCTCGAGTCGGAGACCGCCGAGCCGGAGCTCTATCGCGCGGTCGGCTGCAACCGCTGCCACCAGGGATACCGGGGCCGGTTCGCGATCATCGAGACCCTGAACGTCACCGACACGATCAAGCACGCGATCCTCGCCGGCAAGTCCGCGATCGAGATCAAGCAGGTCGCGATGGAGGAGGGGATGCTCACCCTGCGGCGCTCGGCGCTGCTGAACGCCCAGCGCGGCAACACGTCCCTCGAGGAGGTGCTCCGCGTGACGATGGCCGACAGCTGACGTTCGGCGCGATTCCGGCCGGGGAGGGGGGTCCGGCCTGAAGTCGAGAGGGACGATCTGCCGATAACTCTCCGATCCCAGGCGAACCACCCACGGGCCCGCATCGATGAAGAACTACCGCTACTCGGCCAAGAACACGGACGGGAAGACCGTCAGCGGGACGCTCACGGCCCCCGACAAGGACGAGGCCGTCGGTGAGCTCCGCAAGCGGAACCTCACGATCCTGGAGGTGAAGGAGGTCCACTCCACCTTCAAGGCGATGTCGAAGCGGACCGCGCGGCCGGGGCCGCCGCGGAAGAAGGACGAGCTCGTCGTCTTCACGCGCCAGCTCGCGACCATGATCACGTCCGGCATCACCCTGCTGGAGGCGATCGAGATCCTGGTCGACCAGGCCGAGACCCCGGCGTTCTCGGCGACGCTCCGGGCGATCTGCGAGGACGTCCGGACCGGCTCCGACCTCTCGCGGGCGATCTCGAAGCACCCGAAGGTCTTCTCCGAGCTGTTCGTCAACATGGTGAAGGCGGGCGAGGTCTCCGGCCAGATCGACGAGATCCTGGTCCGCCTGGCCGACTACCTCGAGGCGACGGCGCGCCTGAAGCGCGAGATCAAGGCGGCGATGACGTACCCGGTCATCTCGCTGGTCCTCGTCCTCGGCATCACCGCCTTCCTCATGGTCGGCATCGTCCCCCAGTTCCGCCCGATCTTCGAGTCGCTCGAGATCGAGCTCCCGGGCCTCACCCGGTTCGTCCTCGCGATGTCGGACGCGGTGCGGGAGAACGGCCTCCTCACGCTCGGCGGGATGGTGGCGTTCGTGGCCGGCGTCATGGGCCTGAAGCGGACCGAGAAGGGCGCGTACTTCATGGACGCGTTCGTCCTGAAGACCCCGGTCTTCGGCGTGCTGTTCCGGAAGGTCGCGCTCGCCCGGTTCTCCCGGACGTTCTCGACGCTCATCAAGTCCGGCGTGCCGATCCTCGGCTGCCTCGAGATCGTCGCCGACACGGCCGGCAACCGGGTGGTCGCCAAGGCCGTCCATCACGCCCGGGACTACGTCCGCGAGGGGCAGTCGCTCTCCGACCCGCTCGCCCAGAGCCCGGTCTTCCCGCCCATGGTGACCCGGATGATCGCGATCGGCGAGAAGTCGGGCGCGCTCGAGCACCTGCTGGAGAAGATCGCGGAGTTCTACGACGAGCAGGTCTCGGCCCAGGTGAAGTCGCTCACCTCTCTGATCGAGCCCCTCCTCATCGCGGTCATGGGGTTCTTCGTCGGGACGATCGTCCTCGCCGTCTTCCTGCCGATCTTCAAGATCCAGGAGAAGCTCGCCGCCGGTTGATCCGGCGCGGCGAGCAGGAGGCGACGCGGTGCCGAACCGGGACACGAAGCGGTGGGTGGCGTGGGGGAGCGCCGGAGTGATCTCCGCCTCCCTCCTGTTCGCGGGGTTCGTCCACGAGCCCCGGCCTTCCGTCGAAACGCTCTTCGCGTCGGCGGAGTTCGAGCTCCGCGTCGGCCTCGAGGACGAGGCGCGCCCGAAGCTCGAGGAGGTGCTCGAGCGCCGGCCCGACCACGCGTACGCCCACCTCCTCATGGGGTACCTGGAGCGGAAGGGGGGCGCGTACGAGGCGGCGCTCGCGCACTACCTCGCCGGCGAGGCGCTCGTCCGGGAGGTGGAGAACCCGGAGCTGCTCGGCGACTGGCTCGTCACCGTGGCGGAGCTCCACCTCTCGACCGGCGACTTCGAGGAGGCGCGTTCCTTCGCCGAGCGGATCCTCGACCAGGATCATCGCCGGGCGGCCGGATTCCTGATTCGAGGCTTCAGTCGCCTGGGAGCCGGTGCCGATACAGCTTTTCGACAAGACCTGGAGCGGGCGTACAGAACGGACCCCGCCGACCCCTTCTTCCGGGAACGGTCGGAGTTCGTGACGGGAGCGATCCCGTGGGCGGCCGCATTCACGATAGGCGCGGGGCGCGGGTCCCGGCCCTGAAAGAGAAAGCAACTCGGGTCCGCCTCGTCGGCGTCCTCGAAAACAAACTCGGAGAGTTCGCACCCATGAAGAACACCAAGGGATTCACCCTGATCGAGCTGATGATCGTCGTGGCGATCATCGCGATCATCGCCTCGATCGCCATCCCGAACCTGCTGTCGGCTCGGCTGAACGCCAACGAGTCGGCGGCGATCTCGACGCTCCGCAACGTGGTCTCGGCCCAGGCCCAGCTCCAGGCGCAGTCGGCCATCGACGTCGATGGCGACGGCATCGGCGAGCACGGCTTCTTCGCCGAGATGGCGGGCACCGTGAACCTGCGCGGCGGCGCCGCTCCGCTGAGCCCGACCGTCCTCTCGGGCGCGCTCGGCATCGTCAACGCCAGCTTCGTCCAGAAGGCCGGCTACCTGTTCGCGATGTACC
>JBICIB010000832.1:0-5567 GCA_043101415.1 Planctomycetota bacterium JB042
GGCGGGGAGTTCGTCCAGCAGGGAGTCGTCGAACGCGCGGCCGGCGAACGCGGCCGAGATCCGGCGCGGATCGACGCACGTGACGATCGCGCGGAACCCGTCCTCGATCATCCCGCGGGCGAGCCGCGCGGTGTCTCTCCCCCAGAGCGGGAAGAGCGGCTCGAGGCCGCTCCTCGCCACCTGACGCTCGCGGTAGGCGCGAACGTCCTCGAGGAAGAGGTCCCCGAAGGCGACGTGCGTCACCCCGGTCGAGCGTCCGCGGTCGAGCGCTGCGGCCACACGACGTTCGTACTCGTCGTTCGAGCATGCGGCCGGCAGGTCGACCTCGACGAGCGGGAGGCCGCAGGAGCGCGCCTGCTCGCGGGCGAGGCCGCGACGGACGGCGTGCATCGCGACGCGGTCCGCCGCCTCGTCGAAGGTCGTCAGGAGGCCGACGACGTCGGTCTCCGCGGAGCGTCGGAGGGAGGAGAGCGCGAAGGCGCTGTCCTTCCCCGAGCTCCACGAGAGCCAGACGCGCCGCCTTCCGACGACAGCCACGTCAACGACCGGATCGACGCACCGGGCTCGGCGCCGGCTCGCCGTCCGTCCGCTCGGAGCCCCGCTCGACCACCGCCCGGAGCGCGAACAGGATCGCGGCGAACCCGAGCGTCGAGAGGAGCGTGTTCCGGAAGAACGGCAAGGCCGCGACGAAGCAGCCGGACAGCCCGGCCGCCGTCCTCGGATAGAGGCCGGAGACGAGCCACACGCCGAGGTTGGTGACGACGAAGAAGCCGACGGACGAGACGAGGCTCGCCGCCGCCACGCCGCCCGCCCTCCGTGGACGCGAGACCCGGCCGAGCAGCACGATCGCGAAGAGCGCCGCGTAGACGAACGGCTGGACCGGGTGGAAGCCGAACGCGGACGCGCCCGTCGACCCTCCGATCACGAGGTCGCTCACCAGCATCGCCCCGAGCGGCACCGCGAACGCGAGGCGGCGCGAGGCGAACGCGGCGCCGCCGAACAGCGCCATCGCGAGGACCGGGGTGACGTTCGGCGGATGCGGCAGGAGCCGGGTCGCCGCCGCCGCCAGGACGAGCCCGACGAGGGCGGCGTGCCGGACCGAGGGGTTCGTGCTCATCCCTGGATCATCACCTGGTCGCCGGAGAAGCCGCCCGCGAAGTCCTCCACCGAGACCGCGAACGCGCCGGTGATCCCCTGGTTCATGACCGGGGCGATCGTCCTCAGCGTGTAGACGTCGCCGTCGAACGCGGTCGGGACGAACGCGGGGAGGGCGACGGTGAACGGGAACTCGACCAGGTTGAGCGAGGCGCGGAGCTTCGCCAGGTCGAGGTCGAAGAAGCCGTTCGGATCGCCGAGGCGCAGCTCGAGGAACCCGGCGGCGTCGATCGACAGGTCGCAGACCGGCTGGTTCGAGGTGACGGTCCCGGGGTGATTGATGACGGTGACGGCGTCCGGGTCCGCCGCGCCGCCGCCGGGGATCGCGACGCCGTTCGAGTCGGTCTCGCCGGAGAGGACGTCGACGAGCCGCACCCGCTGGATCGCGTTCAGGTCGACGGTCCCCGCGACGACCAGCGGGTCGCCGGCCAGCTCGGCGAGGTCGAACGCCTCTCCGCCGGCCCGCACCGGGTCCTCCGGCGGGATCGTGTTGGTGTTCACGTTGGCGAGGACCGGCATCCCGCCGAGGAGCCCGGCGAACGAGCCCATCTGCGTCCCCGTCGGGGCGTGGTACGCGCTCGGGAAGCGCGCGAAGTTCACGCCGTCGCTGGAGACCTCGACGTGGCAGATCTCCGAGAAGACCGACGAGCCGCCGCCGACGACGAAGCCGTTCTCGTACGCCATGAAGTCGGCGCCGGGGCCGTCCTGGATGACGACGTTGAACCCGAGCGTGATCGAGCCGCCGTCGCCGAGCACGCAGACGTCCAGCCCGCCGGCGCCGAGGCCGTTCCCCTGCGGTCCGCCGATCACGTTCGAGGACGGGAACGACGCGTTCGCGCCGGGGCCGGGGGTGAACTGGACGACGGTCGTCGCGAACTCGCTGGCGGCGGCCGGGACGGACAGGACGAACGCGGCGGACGCCGCGAGACGGAGCTTGGAGAAGGACATGGAGCCTCCCTTGGGCCGGGTGTCACACGCACCCGGACGGACAGGGCCCGGCGTGGGACGGGACGGGAAGCGGGGAGGCGGAGCCCGAGACGGGACCGTCCTCGAAGCGCCCAATCCGCGAGACGCCGAGACCGAACTTCCCTTCGGCCAGGTCTTCTGGCTCGTGGATCGTCCTCGGGAGCCGCCTTCCCGTCCGGTCGACGCGACCGGGACAGTGGCCTGAGGGCTCCGTCGTCCCCACTCACAGCGGCGGGACCGCGCCGGATTCGCACCGGACTTCCCTGCGCCGAAGGTGTGCGGGGAGTGTGGCGCCGACGCCGCGGCCTGTCAACGGCCGAGGCCGACCGGAATGTCGTCGCGCGTCCGAGCCGCCCTCACGGCCGATCGTCCGGCCCGTAGAATGGCCGCATGGACGTCCCCGAGGCCGACCGCGAGACCGCCGCGCGCCACCCGATCTTCGCGGCGCTGCTCCGCCGCCCGGTGACGGCGTTGATGCTGTTCGTCCTCCTGTTCGTGCTCGGCGCCGTCTCGTACGACCGCATCCCGATCCTCCTCTTCCCGAAAGGGCTCTCGGACCCGGAGATGACCGTCTGGGCCGAGTACCCGAACGCGTCGCCGCACGAGGTCTCCGAGAAGGTCACGCGGCCGATCGAGGACGCGGTCCGCACGATGCCCGGCATCACGCGGGTCCAG
Organism: Planctomycetota bacterium JB042; assembly: GCA_043101415.1. Taxonomy (GTDB): domain Bacteria; phylum Planctomycetota; class B15-G4; order B15-G4; family JADJEK01; genus JAUIEL01. The sequence goes on from JBICIB010000832.1 coordinate 2,797, forward strand.
TCCCGCTCGTCCGCGAACAACGCCCGGATCCGGGTCCGGTTCTCGTCCACGACGGACATGGACCAGGCGTACAACGAGCTCTCCGACCGCCTGGAGCGGACGAAGCCGAGCTTCCCGGACGAGGTCGAGACCGTCGGGATCTGGCGGTGGAACGACTCCGAGATGCCGATCTTCTGGCTCGGCATCCTGTACGACGACGACGTCGACGACCCGTTCGGGACCGTCGAGGACGTCATCCAGCCGCGCCTGGAGTCGGTCGACGGCGTCGCGCAGGTCCGGGCCTGGGGAATGGTCCAGGACTCGGTGCGGATCTTCGTGACCCCCGAGAAGCTCCGCTCGCACGGGGTCGGCCTGTACGAGGTCGTCTCCGCCCTCCGCCGCGACAACTTCACGCTCCCGGCCGGCAGCATCGAGGACGGCGGGAGCGAGTTCCTCCTCCGCATCGACTCGAGCTTCCGCTCGCTCGACGAGATCCGGGCGTACCCGGTCCGGACGAACGTCCAGGTCGGGGACGTGGCCGAGGTGACGTTCGCGCGCTCGTACCGCGACCAGGTCAGCCGCGTCAACGGGAAGTTCTCGATCACCACGGTCATCAACAAGGAGTCGGACGAGAACACGGTCGACGTCTGCCGCCGGGTGACCGAACAGCTCGCCCAGCTGGAGGAGGACCCGCGCCTCGCCGGCTACTCGTTCAACGTCTACTTCGACCAGTCGGAGATGATCGTCAGCGCCCTCGACAACCTGAAGGGGTCGATGAGCTGGGGCGCGCTCTTCGCGATCCTCGTCCTCTACCTCTTCGTCCGCCGGCTGGCGACGACGCTCATGGTGGCGGTGGCGATCCCCGTGTCGCTCATGGGGGCGATGGTCGCGGTCTACTTCACCGGGTTCACGTTCAACCTGATCTCGCTCGCCGGCTTCACGCTCGCGATCGGGATGCTCGTCGACAACTCGGTCGTCGTGGCGGAGAACATCGCCCGGCTCCGCGCGCGCGGGCTCCCGCCGTTCTCGGCCGCGGTGTCGGGGGCGAGCCAGGTCGGGCTCGCGATCATGCTCGCGACGCTCACGACGATCGCGATGTTCGCGCCCCTCGTCTTCATGGCGTCGGGGAAGAACATGCGGATCTTCCTCGGCGAGCTCGCGGCGCCGATCACGTTCTCGCTCGTCGCGTCGCTCCTCGTGGCGCTCGTGTTCCTGCCGATCGCGACCATCCACCTCGTGCGCCGGCGCGCGACCGCGGGACGGGAGACCGTCGCCTACGCCGGGCGGAACCGCCTGCTCGACGGCTACCGGGCCGCGCTCGCGTTCACCCTCCGGCACCGGTTCGGCCTCGTGGTCACGACGCTCGCCGTCGTGTCCCTCGGGGCGTTCGCGGGGCAGAACCTCGAGCAGCGGTTCGAGGGGGGCGACGGCGAGGGGAACCGCCTGGAGGTCGACGTCACCCTCCCGAAGCGGTTCACGCTGGCCGAGGCGGCGGACGTGTTCGAGGAGATCGAGACGTACTTCCTCGGGCGCCGCGAGGAGCTCTCGATCCGCGACGTCAGCACCCAGTTCGACCGTTCCGAGGGCGAGGTCTCGCTCTGGTTCGAGCGGGAGGACGGGAAGTACGTCGACGTCCACGAGCTGTCGCGCTCGCTCCGGCGCGAGCTGCCGGAGATCCCGGGGGTCGAGTACCGGATGGGGTTCGAGCGGAGCGAGGAGGGGTCGATCCGGGTGCAGCTCGAGGGCTCCGACCCCGCCGTCCTCGCCCGGATCGGCGACGAGCTGGTCGATCGGCTCGAGGCCCTCCCCGAACTGACGAACGTCCGGACCGACCTCGAGGAGGGGAACGACGAGCTCCGGGTGACCATCGACCGCGACCGCGCCCAACGGTTCGGCGTCGGCCAGGAGACGCTGCAGGGGATCATCGCGTGGGGAGTCGGCGGGCAGCGGCTCCCGGACTACCGGGGCGGCAAACGCGCGATCCCGCTCCTCGTCGAATACGAGGAGCCGGAGGTCGGCGACCTGAACTACCTGAAGTCGCTCGACGTCCCGGTCGAGGGAGGCGGCGGGACCGTCCCGCTCGCCGCGCTGACGCGGTACTCGTTCGAGCGCTCGTTCGGCTCGATCCGCCGCCAGGACGGCGTCACCAGCCTCGGGATCTCCGCCCAGTCGTTCGACAAGAACTCGTACCGGATCCAGCGGAAGGTCGCGGAGGTCCTCGACGCGTACCCGTTCCCCGACGGGTACGGGTGGCGCGACACCGGCGGACGGCAGGAGTGGGAGGAGGGGATGCGGGAGATGGCGATCGGCCTCGTCACCGGCTTCGTCTTCATGATCCTGCTGATGGGGATGCTGTTCGAGTCGGTCGTCCTGCCGTTCGCGGTCCTGTTCGCGGTCCCGCTGGCGCTGACCGGCGCCAACCTCGGGCTGTACGTCACCGGCATGCCGATGGACTCGACCGCGCAGCTCGCGTTCTTCCTGCTGGCCGGGGTCGTCGTGAACAACGGCATCGTCCTCGTCGACCGCATCCGCCAGGTGCGCGAGGAGGGGTCCGACCGGGCCACCGCCGTGCTCGACGGCTGCGCGCAGCGCCTCCGCCCGGTGCTGATGACCGCGTTGACGACGATGTTCGGACTGGTGCCGATGGCGCTCCCCGAGGTGTTCGCGGCCAGCCGGAACACCGGACTGAACTACCAGTCGCTCGCCGTGGCGACGCTCGGCGGGCTGATCGTGTCGACGGCGCTGACGCTCCTCGTCGTGCCGCTCTTCTACACGCTGTTCGACGACCTCGG
>JBICIB010000833.1:0-3255 GCA_043101415.1 Planctomycetota bacterium JB042
CCGATCTGTCAGCAGCGCCGCGCCGTCCCGGGTCCGCCCCCGGACGCCGCGCACCGCCGGCAGCTCGAGGAGCGCCTCCTCGATCCGGATGGTCAGCACCTCCTCCAACTCGCCCGCGGAGACGCCGGGGAGGGTCGCCTCGACCGCCGCCAGCGCCGGATCGACCGTCGGCTCGAGCCGGCGGGGCATCTCCCGGACCGCGGACAGGCCGCCGGCCGCGAGCAGGAGCGCGCCGACGACCAGCGACTTCCGGCGGGCGAGCAGCGCCTCGCCCGTCACTCGCTCCCCTCCGCCTCACGCGCCGCGCCGCCGTCCCGCGGCTGCGGATAGAGGAGGAGGCGGTCGTGGCAGAGGAAGGCGAGGTCGTCCCGCCCGTCGTTCGTGAAGTCTCCGACCAGCATCTCGCGCGGCTCGAGCGGGCCGCCGCGGTTCGAGCGGCTGAACGGGTTCTTCTCGAACACGGTGAAGAAGAGCTCGCTGCGCCACGCGCCGCCGGCGTCCGCCGCGACGATCTCGAGCACGTGCTTCGTCGCGTCGAGCGCGGCGAGATCGGCCGCCCCGTCGTGGTTCAGGTCGCCGACCGCGAAGCCGGTGAAGCGGACCTCCTCCAGGTCGGTCCGGTAGCTCGAACGCCCTCCGCCGCCGCCCGGCTCGACCGCGATCGGCGGGACCGACCAGAACCGGTCCTTCCCGAAGTAGAGGAGGCGGACCCCCGCGCGGCCGCCGAGGTCCCGCGCCTCGACGCGCGCGAGGGCGAGCGGCGCCAGCCCGAGCGACTCGCGGTACGACCAGAGCCCGGACGCCTCGCGCTCGAACACCTGCGCCGCCTCCTCCTCGGCGTGGAACGCGACGAGCTCCTCCTCGCCGTCCGAGTCGACGTCGAACAGGAGGGGGCCGGTCAGCTCGTCCTGGCTGCTCCGGGCGTTCGCCTGGTCGACGATCGTCAGCCCGCCGGCGCCGGTGACCCGGTACGCGCGCACGAACCCCTTCCCCGACACGAGCAGCTCGCGCCCGCCGTCGCGGTCGAAGTCCCCCAGCCCGAACCGGTCGCGGAGGACTCCCTCGAGCTGGCTGGTCCGGACCGAGTCGTCCTCGGCCGCCTCCTCGAACTCGACCCCCTTCCGCTTGAGCAGGATCCGCGCCGGCTCGCGCGGGATGAACAGCACGAGGTCCGGCCCGCCGTCGCCGTCGACGTCCTCGGCGATCAGCGCCGCCGGGTCGCGCTTGATCGCGCCGAGCTTCACCGGCCGCTCGGCCTTCCAGGTCTCGCCGTCGACCCGCAGCACCTCGACGCTGAACCGCCGGCCGTCCTTCGCCGCGACGAGCAGCTCGTCCGTGCCGTCGCCGTCGAGGTCGGCGGCCGCCGCCACGAGCGGCTGGCCCGGAACGTCGACGTTCACCGGGAACTCGAGCCGTCCGCCCTCGTTCAGGCGTGAGAGACCGACCATCCCTTCCTTCTCGCTGCAGACGAGCACGCCGTCCCGGTCCGCCCCGGCCGTCCGGTGGGCGGCGATCGAGGTGATGCCGTTCAGGGACGGGAAGGCCTCCGGCGGGGCGAGCTCGCCGTCCGCGCCCTGACGCCAGAAGTGGACCGCCGCGCCGTCCGGGTCGGCGACGATCACGTCGCGGAGGCCGTCGCCGTCGAAGTCCCCGACCGCGTAGAGCGCCTCGTTCACGCCCGCCTTCGGCACCGGGTGGTTCCGGATCGCCAGCGAGCGCCGCCGCGCCTCGCTCCCGGGCGTCGACCCGAGCGGCTCGACCTGCAGCTCCGATCGCGTCCGCTTCACGGTCACCAGCCGCGCGTCCTCGCCGGCGCCGAGGACCGCCCAGTCGGCGGCGCCCACCTCGACCGGGACGGCGAACTCGGGACCGAACCCGCCGTCCGCGTCCTGGTACCGGACCCGGAGCGCCCGGTCGCTCGCCTGCGCGACGTACGCGAGGTCGCGCCGCCCGTCGCCGTTCAGGTCGACGACGCCGAGCCGCTGCGGGTTCTCCTCGCTGACGCGGTAGTCGGCCGGCGCGGGGAGCGCCGTCCGAGGCCCGCCGAGCCGGAAGACGAGGATCGCGCGCTTCGACAGCGCGACCAGGTCGTCCGCGCCGTCCCCGTCGACGTCCGCGACGGCGAGCGATCCGACGTTCGCGTTCGGCTCGTCGCGGTCGTAGGTCCACTCGTCCTCCCACTCCCCCGGCGCGGTCTGCAGCTTCACCGCGATCCGGTCCCGCTTCCCGGTGTAGACGAGGTCGCTCCGGCCGTCGCCGTTCACGTCGAGCACCGCCAGGTCGTACATGTAGTCGCCGGTCGGGACGCTCTCCTTCAGGAACGGCGCGCTGTCCAGGATCGGCTCCCACCGCGACGAGGCGAGCTTCCGCTTCGCGGCCTCCCGCATCTCCTCCGGCGTCCGCTGCAGCAGCAGGTCGACGCGGGCCTGGTCGTTGTTCACGACCACGAGGTCGCGCCGCCCGTCCCCGTCGACGTCGCCCGCGGCGAGCCCGCGCGCGCTCCAGTCGAGCCGGTTGACGAGCGGGCCGCCGAGGCGGAACGGGGGGTCGGAGGCCTCGACGGGCGACGCGAGGACGGAGACGAGGAGACCGAGCGCGGGCGCGGGACGGATCATCGGGCGGTCCTTCAGGGCTGGTCCGTGTCGCGGCGGATCAGGACGCGATAGAGGTACGACTCGGGCGTGCGGTACGACTTCGAGACCATCAGGTAGTGGAGGTCGCTCACGTCGGGGAGCTCGTCGAGCGTCTTCCGCGCCCGCTCCAGCCGCGACCGGCGGCCGGCGTCGCGTTCGCGGCTCGCCTCCATGAACAGCCCCATCTCCCCCCCGCGGATCGCGTTCGTCAGGACGTCGGCGATGTCCGCGAAGCCGAGTCCGACGCAGTCGTCGTCCGGGAGGTCGTCGAGCGCCGCCATCAGGCTCGAGTTCTCGAGCACCGACTCGCCCGGGTTCTTGATGTGCGAGATGAGGTTCTCGACCATCCGCGCCTCCCCGACCGACACGACGAGGTCGTTCTCGACCACCGCGTACGCCAGGAACGCCTCCTTGCCGCCGCCGAGCATCATGCCGCCGGGCATCGGGATCCGGTAGACGAGCTCGTTCATGAACTCGGTCGGCTCCTCGTCGCCGACGAACTCCGCCAGCTCGGCGAGCGACTCCTCGAGCCCCTGCGGGTCGCGGACCCGGACGACGTACGCCTGCGTCGGCGAGTCGTCCTCCCCGGCGATCGACGCCTCGGGATGGCCGAGATCGGAAG
>JBICIB010000834.1:0-3248 GCA_043101415.1 Planctomycetota bacterium JB042
GGCGGGGAGGTGTCTCCGACCCGCTCACGTCCTCGCGCGATGCGTCTCGGTTGGTCTCCGCGAAGGGACGAGTCGCGCTGCGGGGTCGCTCTCGGAGAAGCCTCCCCGCCTCGTCCCCCGCCTCGCCCGCTCCGGACTTCCTCACCCGGTTCCTGGTTGGGGTAGGGGGGAACAAGGAGAGGACCGATGGATGGGTCGACGTGCGGGGTCCGGCGTCGATACCAGCCCTCCGCGTCAGCGCCCTCTCCTTCCTCTCGTTCCTCTCGTTCCTCTCCTTCCTTCCCCCGCGACCAAGGAAGAGGCGTTCCGGTGGGGGCTGTGGGGCGGGAGCGCGGCGGGGCGTTGATCGGGGTACGATCGACCGCGCCGCCGCGACGAGAGGAGCTCCGATGGGTGCCCGTGGGAACGACCCGACCGAGGCGATCCGGGAGAAGGCGAGCCGTTATCCGGGCGTCGACGAGGGGACGGCCTGCACGCAGAGCTCGTTCAAGGCGGGCGGCAAGGGGTTCCTGTACGTCGGCGAGCAGGGCGGCCGGTTCAAGGCGATGTTCAAGCTCGACCGCTCGATCCCGGAGGCGACGGCGCTCGCCGAGGCGCACCCGGACGACGTCCAGGTCGGGAAGGGCGGATGGGTCACCGCGCGGTTCTCCGCCGAGAAGCCGATGCCGAAGGGGCGCTGGACGAAGTGGCTGGACGAGAGCTACGCGCTGGCGGCCGGCGCCCCCGCGAAGCCGCGCCCGGTGAAGAAGGGCCCGCGGCGGAAGAAGAGCTGACCGGCCGCGTCGCGAGAAGACCGGCGCCGACTCGCCCCGCGGGCCGCATGCATCCGTTATGCTGTTCCGCCCCGGGGGCCACCCAGCCCAGCCCAGCCATTCCCGGCCCCCTTTCCCGCGCCGCGACCCGGAGCTCTTCATGCCGCGTCCCCTCGCCCGCGCTCTCGTTCTGTTCGTCTCTCTCTCCTCCTCCGCCCTCGCGCACGACGACGCGCTCTTCCGGAGCCAGACCCAGGCGCCGTACCCCGGCTCGATCGTCGTCGTCCCCGGCACCGCCCCCTCGATCGACTTCCCGCGCCAGGGGGTCTCGCTCCTCGGCTGGCTCCCGCTCGAGGAGTTCGGGGTCCACACCAGCGGCGCCGACTGCTGGGGGTACGTCGCGCCGTCGGGGCGCGAGTACGCGATCATCGGCCTGTCGGACGGCGTCGGCTTCGTCGAGGTGACCGACCCCGGCCGGCCGACGATCGTGTCGGTCCTCCCCGCGGTCGGGTCGCTCTGGCGCGACGTCAAGGTGTACCAGGACCACGCGTACATCGTGAGCGAGGGCGGGGACGGCATCGTGATCGTCGACCTGTCGCAGATCGACGCCGGCACGGTGACGCTGGTCGGGAACGTGACGACCGGCGGACAGACCGCGACCCACAACGTCGCGATCGACGAGGCGTCCGGCTTCCTCTACCGGACCGGCGGCGCCAGCGACACGCTCGGCATCCGGGTCTACAGCCTCGCGAACAAGTCGAACCCGACGTTCGTCGCGCAGTGGAACAACCGGTACTTCCACGACGCGCAGGTCGTCACGTACACGAGCGGCCCGTACGCCGGCAAGCAGGTCTGCTTCGCCTTCTCCGAGAACGGGTCGGGCGGCGGAAGCCCGCGGCTCGAGATCCTCGACGTCACGCAGAAGACCAACATCCAGCTCCTCGGCTCGGTCGCGTACTCGAACGGCAGCTTCTCGCACCAGGGGTGGCTGACGCCGGACCGCCAGCACCTCTACCTGAACGACGAGCTCGACGAGGCGTTCTCGGGGACGCCGACGACGACGCGCATCCTCGACGTGTCGAACCTCTCCGCCCCGTTCGAGGTCGGGACGTTCACGAACGGCTCGTCCGCCATCGACCACAACCTCTACACGCTCGGCGACGAGATCTACGAGGCGAACTACCGCAGCGGCCTGCGCGTGTACGACGCCTCGAACCCGACCGCGCCGGTCGAGAAGGCGTTCTTCGACACGTACCCCGACGACGACGCCCCGGAGTTCAACGGGCTCTGGAACGCGTACCCGTTCCTGCCGAGCGGCACCGTCTTCGGGAGCGACCTCGAGAAGGGGCTGTTCGTCTGGCGCATGGGCGACCCGCTCCTCGCGTTCTCGTTCCCGGTCCCGCTGACCGAGCTCGTCGCGCCGTCCGGCCAGACGGTCCAGGTCCAGATCACCGAGTCGACCCCGGGCGCGTTCGTCCCGGGGACGGCGACCCTGCACGCCGACAGCGGGTCGGGATTCGTCGCGATCCCGATGACGTCGCTCGGCGGCGGCCTCTTCTCCGCGAGCCTCCCGGCGACGACCTGCGGCGACCGGATCGAGTACTACTTCTCCGCCGAGACGACCGGCGGCGTCACCTGGACCGAGCCGGCGGCGGCGCCGACGTTCCGGTACGGCGCGATCGCCGCGTACGGGACGGTCACGCTGCAGTCGCTCGACTTCGAGAACGCCGCGGGCTGGACGGTCGGCGCGCCCGGCGACGACGCGACGACCGGGATCTGGACCCGCGTCGACCCGATCGGGACGTCGGCGCAGCCCGAGGACGACCACACCGCGTCGGGGACGACCTGCTGGGTGACCGGCCAGGGCCCGCCCGGCGGCGGCGTCGGGGACAACGACGTCGACGGCGGGAGGACGACGCTCACGTCGAGCGTGATCGACCTGTCGGGCGGCGACGCCGTGATCTCCTACTGGCGCTGGTACTCGAACGTCGGCGGCGGCGACCCGGGGAACGACGTCTTCACGGTCGACGTCACGAACAACGGTTCGTCGTGGCAGAACGTCGAGGTCGTCGGGCCGACCGGGAACGACTCGGTCGGCGGCTGGCGCTTCCACGAGTTCCGCGTGAGCGACTTCGTCCCGCCGACCGCGACGGTGCAGGTCCGGTTCGTCGCGGCGGACGAGAACTCCGGCTCGATCGTCGAGGCGGCGATCGACGACTTCGAGGTCGCGCGGTACGACTGCGCGCCGCCGTGCCCGCCGCCGTTCGCGTACGGCGCGGGCGAGCTCGGTTCGAGCGGCTTCGTCGGGACGACCGGGTGGAGCGGGACGCCGTCGGTCGCGACGGCCGACTTCGCGATCGAGGCGTCCGGGTTCACGCCGAACTCGTTCGCCGTCCTCTTCACGGGGACCGGCCAGACGAGCGCGCCGTCCGGCGGCTTCACGGTGCTGGTCGGCGGCGTCCTCACGCGGACCGTCTTCTTCACCGACGCGAACGG
>JBICIB010000835.1:0-2877 GCA_043101415.1 Planctomycetota bacterium JB042
CGACGCTGTCGGAGGAGTTCTTCGACGCCGTCGAGGCGGCCCTGGACGCGGGGGCGATCGGTTCTGAGGATCTCGACAGCCCGGACTTCGACCGTTGGCGGGGCGATCCGCGTCTCCGCGCGCTCCGCGAACGGCTCGAACGGGACGGCGCCGGCGAGGACGAACGAGAGGCGGAGGAGCCCGAATGACCGAACGGATCGGAGTCTGCACGTGGTCGCTCCGTCCCGAGAATCCGGCCGACCTCGGCGAGAAGCTGCTCGCGGTCGGCGTCGACTCCGCGCAGCTCGCGCTCGAGCCGGTCCGTTCCGGACGGTGGTCGTTCGAGGAGACGGTCGTCGCGGTGGCGAAGACCGGCGTCGAACTCGTCTCCGGGATGATGGAGATGGCCGGCGAGGACTACTCGACGCTCGAGTCGATCGCGCGGACCGGCGGCGTGCGGCCGGACGCGACCTGGGAGTCGAACCTCGCCGCCGCGCACGAGAACGCGCGGCTCGCGCGGCGGTTCTCGCTCGACCTCGTGACGTTCCACGCCGGGTTCCTGCCGCACGACCGCGACGACCCCGAGCGCGCCAAGCTCGTCGACCGCCTCGGGCAGGTCGCCGACGCGTTCGCCGCGGAGGGGGTCGAGGTCGCGTTCGAGACCGGGCAGGAGTCGGCGCTCACGCTCCTCGGCGTGCTGGAGGAACTTGGCCGCGACGACGTCGGCGTGAACTTCGACCCCGCCAACATGATCCTCTACGGGACCGGCGATCCGGTCGAGGCGCTGCGCCTCCTCGCGCCGTGCGTCCGGCAGGTGCACGTGAAGGACGCGCGTCCGACCGAGGTCCCCGGGACGTGGGGGGAGGAGGTCGTCGTCGGCGAGGGGGCGGTCGACTGGGACGCCTTCCTCGACGTCCTCGCGGCGGACTGTCCGGTCGACCGGATCGTCGAGCGCGAGGCGGGGGACCGGCGGGTCGAGGACGTCGTCGTCGCGCGGCGGTTCCTCGAGGAGCGGGCGCGATGACCGTCGGCGTCGGCGTGATCGGGCTCGGGTTCATGGGGCGGACGCACGTCGGGGCGTACCGGCGGGCGGCGGCGGCGGGGCTCGACAACCGGCTCGTCGCGGTCTGCGACGCCGACCCGGCCCGGCGGGCGGGGGAGGTCGCGGCGGGCGGCAACCTCGACCTCGGCGACGCGGGGGAGCGGCTGTTCGACCCGGACGAGGTGCGGGGACACGAGGAGGCCGGCGCGCTGCTCGAGGACCCGGCCGTCGACGTCGTCTCGATCTGCACCCCGACCGCGACGCACGTCGACCTGGCGATCCGCGCGCTCGCGGCGGGGAAGCACGTCCTGGTCGAGAAGCCGATCGCGCTCGCGGCGGACGAGGCGCGCCGCCTCGCCGACGCGGCGTCGTCCGCGTCGACGCTCTGCCTCCCCGCGATGTGCATGCGGTTCTGGCCCGGCTGGAGCTGGCTGAAGGAGCGGGTCGACGACGGCGCGTTCGGCCCGGTCCGGAGCGCGGTCTTCCGCCGGCTCGGGACGCGGCCGGCGTGGGGCGGGTTCTACGCCGACCCGGCGCAGACCGGCGGCGCGCTGTTCGACCTCCACGTCCACGACGCCGACTTCGTCCGCCACTGCTTCGGCCCGCCGGACGAGGTCGTCGCGGCCGGAGACCTCGACCACGTCACCGCGCTCTACCGGTACGAGGGCGGCCCGGCGCACGTCGCGGCCGAGGGAGGGTGGGACCACGCGCCGGGCTTCCCGTTCCGCATGCGGTACACCGTCGTCTTCGAGGGGGCGACGGCCGACTTCGACCTCGCCCGCGAGACGCCGCTGATGCTCGCCGAGGACGGCGTGTTCGAGCCGGTCCCCCTCCCCGAGGGCGACGGCTACGACGGCGAGGTCGCGGAGCTCCTCGGCGCGATCCGCGACGGCCGGACCGCCCTCCGCGCCACCTGCGAGGAGGCGGTCGGCCTGACGGAGATGCTGGAGCGCGAGCGGGCGGCGGTGGAGCGGTGACGGGGCCGCGTCAGCGCCGGAAGTGGGAGATCTGGATCTCCTCGCCGACGTCGGCGTAGTCGCCGGCGGCGCGCGCGGCGCGGAACTCGCGCCACGAGATCGGGCGGTAGCGGGGCGGCGCGTCGCGGCAGGCGCCCTCGAGCGGCGCGTAGGTGGTCGAGGAGGACGGGTTCAGGAAGAACGGCGCGCTCGTCCGGGGGCGCTCCCGGTCGGCGAGGACGCGGTGCGACGGGGCGCGGTACCGGTCGTTCGACCAGACCTGGACGACGTCCCCGAGGTTCACCGTCAGCGCGTCCGCGACCGGCGGGACGAGGTGCCACGTCCCGTCGCGCTCGACCTGCAGGCCCGGCCGCTCGTCCTGCAGGAGGACGGTCACCGCGCCGGCGTCCGTGTGGTGCCCGATGCCGAGCCGTCCGGCGGTCGGGACGGTGGGGGAGTCGGCCGGCGCGGGGTCGTCGCACGGCGGGTAGTGGTTCAGCCGGAGGAAGCTCGTCGCGTCGTCGAAGCAGGCGGTCAGCGTCTCCGGCGTCGCGCCGAGGTTCGTCGCGATCGCGCCGACGAGCGAACGGGCCAGCGTCGAGCACGCCTCGAACCACGCCTCCATCGCCGGCCGAAACCCGGGCGGAGACGCCGGCCACTGCGGGCGCGCGCCCCCGTCGGCCGGCCCGACGTCGAAGATCTCCTTCCAGTCGCGGACGTTCTTCGTCAGCTCGCGGTCGTAGTACCCCCACGGGTTCTCCGCCGTCCGCTCGATCGCGCCCTTCTCCGCCGGCGGGAGGGCGAAGAACGCGTCCGCGAGCTGACGAAGAACGTCCGCGACTGGAAGGAGATCTTCGACGTCGGGCCGGCCGACGGGGGCGCGCGCCCGCAGTGGCCGGC
>JBICIB010000836.1:0-7193 GCA_043101415.1 Planctomycetota bacterium JB042
CGCAGACCTCGGCGCCGGTGTCGATCATCAGCCGGAACGGACCCTCGCCGTCGAGCGTCGCCTCGACCAGGAACCAGTCGCCGCACCGCTCGGTCGGGAGGACGAGCGCGCCGCCCGGGACGCGGACGCGCTCGGGGAGCTTCCTCCGCTCGTCCGACGCGCAGGCCGGGGCGACCAGCGCGAGCGCGAGGAGGAGCGCGCGAGTGCCGGCGACGCGGCTCAAGCGCCGCCGTCCATCAGGTCCCGCGGACGCACGAGGTCGACGAGCGTCCAGGCGCCTCCGAGCGCTTCGTTCCAGGTGGCGCCGCGTCCCGACAGGAGCGCCGCGTTCGCGGTCGTCATCTCGGTCGACCGGCCGGAGAGGTCCGAGGCGGCGTTCTCCCACCCGGGGTTGTGTCCCAGGACGAGCACCGTCTCCAGGGCGTCGTCCCAGGCGCCCGCCAGCTTCCGGATGTCGGCGAGGCCGGCGAGGTAGAGGTCGCGGGTGAACCGGACCGGGACGTCGCCGGCGGCGAGCGCCTCCGCCATCCGCTCCCACGTCTCGACCGTCCGCGCCGCGTCGCTCGACCAGACCGCGTCCGGCCGCCACCCGAGCTCGAGCAAGCGCGCCCCGACGACCGGCGCGCTCTCCCGTCCGCGCCGGTTCAGGGGGCGCTCGTGGTCGGTCTGGCCCGCGTCCTTCCAGGAGCTCTTCGCGTGGCGGAGGAGGATGAGGCGCCGGTTCATGCCTCGGAGTCTACCGCGAGCCTCCGCCCCGGATCGAGGAGGCGGCGATCAGTCGAGGCGCTCGATCCGGACGTTCCGGAACCGGACGGGGTCGTGGTGGCCGGCGAAGCCGAAGTGGCCGCGCGTCCGGCCGCGGCCGCGGTACCTCTCCGCGCCGCCCATGAACTCCGTCACCGCGCCGAGGTCCGCGTCGAGGATGCGCGTCCCGTTCAGCTCGACCGTGACGCGGGACCCGCGGACCGTCACCTCCTGGAAGTTCCAGGTCCCCGGCGGGCGGAGGTGGCCCCGGTGCGCGGCGACCTGGCCGTACGCCGAGCCGTGGTATTGCCGCGGATCGAGCGCGGCGTACTTCGGGGAGGTGTTCTCGAGCACCTGCAGCTCGCAGAGCGCGGCGTACGCGGGGTCGCCGTGCCCCGGGTGGCGGAGGGCGAGGCCGTTGTTCCCGCCGGGCGGCAGGAGGATCTCGAGGCGGACGCGGAAGTCGCCGTACTCCTCCTCGGTGTGGAGCGTTCCCCCGCGCCCCTCGCGGCAGCGGAGCGCGCCGTCCTCGACCACGTAGTCGTCGACCGCGCCGCGCCAGCCGTCGAGCGTCTCTCCGTCGAAGATCGGCTCGAAGTCGTCGTCGTCGCGGGAGGAGAGCCACGCGTTCGCCTCGACGGGCGGGAGCTCGCGGATCCAGAGGTGGCGCCACCGGATCTCCCCGCCGTGGGTCTGCAGCTGGATCGGGCCGCGCGCGGGGATCGGGAGGGAGCGGTCGAAGTAATTCTCCATCCGGGCGTGGTCGACGACCAACGAGCCGTTCAGCCAGACGGTCACCCGCTCGCCGACCATCACGATCCGGAACGCGTTCCACTCGCCGAACGGTCGGTCGGCGTGGGTCGCCGGGTCCTTCCCCGGCGCTCCCGGAGAGTTGTTCCAGAGCCCGCCCGACCCCTTGTCGGCGCCGATCGACCACTTCCCCCCCTCCTCGGTCGTGTCCCAGATCTGCACCTGAGGACAGCCGCGGAGGTAGACCCCGCTGTCCGCGCCGGCGACCGTCCGGTACTCCAGGCGGAGGTCGAAGTCGCCGAACTCCGCGTCGGTCGTGAGGTAGAGCCCCTCGCCGTCGTTCACGAGCACGCCGTCCTCGACGCGCCAGTGCGCGCGGACGTCGTCGAGGCTCGCGCGCTTCTTCTCGGCGAGCGCCTCCGGAGCGAGCGCCTTCCACCCGCGGGGGTCCTCCGTGCCGCAGCCCCAGAAGCCGTCGAGGGTGGCGCCGTCGAAGAGAGGGGTGAAGCCGGCGGGGGGAACCGGGTCGGCGGCGGGAGAGAAGAGGAGGAGGAGGGAGAGGGAGAGCGTCGTCGGGGGCATGGGCGGAGTGTAGCGGGGGGAGGGGGGGCGGGTGCGGGAGCCGGGCCCAAGGGCGTCGGTGCCGGACCCGGCGCGACGGAGACGGGAACCGGACGCCGGGGAACGGGAGGGGGAGAGGAAGACCGGGTCGGGGGTGGCCGGGTGACCGGGTGGCCGGGGCCGATCCGGTGTCCGGGGCCCGCGCCCGTTCCCCGGTTTTCCGGGATCCCGGCTTTCCGTTCCCCGGTCTTCCCCTCGCTCTCCCGTTCCCCGGCGTCCGGCTGCCCGGTCGTCCGGTCGCCCGAGTGTCGAGGTTGACGCGCGCGGGGCGGCCGCGCGGGGCGGCCGCGCGGAGGGAGCCGGGCGCGGGCACGGGCACGAAGAAAGTGCGTAACCTTCGCGGACGGACTCCTCAGGTCGGGGTGCACGCTGAAGCTTCATGGGGCGAACGATGCACACTTCCCGATTCTGCGATCGCTGCGGGACCCGAGTCGACGACGCCGGCGAGCTGAAGGGGCTCTGCGCGGCCTGCCTGCTCGAGGCGGGGCGGGACGCGCCGACGCGGGCGTTCGAGGAGGAGGACGAGCCGACGCTCGCGGACGTGCGGCGCTGGTTCCCGCAGCTCGAGGTCGAGGCGCGGATCGGACGGGGAGGGATGGGCGTCGTCTACCGGGCCCGACAGCCGCGCCTCGACCGGACGGTCGCCTTGAAGGTGCTCGCGCCGGAGCTGTCGCGCGACCCGCGGTTCGCGGAGCGGTTCGAGCGGGAGGCGCGGGCGATGGCGCGGCTCTCCCACCCGGCGATCGTCAGCGTGTACGACTTCGGCGAGGTCGACGGGCGGTTCTTCCTCCTCATGGAGCACGTCGACGGGACGACGGTCCGCGAGCTGATGCGGACCGGGATCACGCCGGCCCAGGCGCTCGCGCTCGTCCCGGCGATCTGCGAAGGGCTGCAGTACGCGCATGACGCGGGCGTGGTCCACCGGGACATCAAGCCGGAGAACGTCCTGGTCGACCGGAGCGGGTCGCCGCGGATCGCCGACTTCGGGCTCGCCAAGCTGACCGGCCGGGCGGGCGGGGCGACGCTGACCGGATCGAACCAGGTCATGGGTTCGCTCCACTACATGGCGCCGGAGCAGATGCGCGATCCGCAGGCGGTCGACCACCGCGCGGACATCTACTCGCTCGGCGTGATGCTGTACGAGATGCTGACGCGCGAGCTGCCGGTCGGGTCGTTCGCGCCCCCGTCCCGGGTGGCGCCGGTCGACGCGCGCCTCGACGAGGTCGTCGCCCGCGCGCTGCAGCACGAACCGGCCCGCCGCTACCAGTCGGCGCGGGACGTGAAGACCGACGTCGAAGGTGGGGCCGCGCGAGTCCGCTCCGACGCGCCGTCGACGCCGGTGGAACCGACCTGGATCGACGCGTTCCCCGGCGGGGCGACGGGCGCCTCGCTCGCCGCGCTCGCGGTCGGGGTCGCGGGGAGCGCGCTGGTGGCGGGGCCGGCGCGGCTCGGTCGGGCCGACTGGTTCGCGTTGGTCTGGCCGTTCGCGTTCCTGCCGTTGGTCGCGCTCCGCTCCCGTACGCTCGACCGTCCCCGCCGCGTCGCGCTCGCGATCCTCGGGACGGCGGCGAGCGCGGCGGTCGCGTACGCCTTGTCGTGGACCCCGGACCACGTCGGCTTCGGGCGGGTCGCGGGGGTCACGTCGTGCCTGCTGTTCGTCGCCGCCGCGGTCCAGCTCGACCGCTGGGCGCGCGGCGCGTCCGTCGCCCGGCTCGGTCTCGCCGTCGGCCTGATGGTCGCGTCGACGATCGTGCATTCGGCGTTGGCGTGGAACCCGGGGCGAGAGGCGTACTACTACGCGAGCGGGATGACCGCCGTGGCGGCCGGGGCGGGGAGCGCGGCGATCCTCTGCGTCGATCTCGCGGCGCGCGCGCACGACGGGCGGGTGGTCCTCGCCCTCCTCCGCGCGCTCGCGGTCGGGGTGGCGGGGGCGGCGTTCTACTTCCATCGCCACGTCTTCTGGCCCGGCCGGCGGGGACGCGTCACCGCCCGGCGAGCACGAACCCCGCCCAGTCGAACGGCGGCCGCCCGGCGTCGCGAAGGGATCGCTTCGCCTCCCAGAGCGCGACGTCGAGCGGGGCGGCCTCGATCCAGAGCCGGCGGTAGAACTCGAGCATCAGGTCGCGCGTCGTCCGGTCGCGGACGCCCCAGAGCGCGGTGACGCTCGCCGCGGCGCCGGCAGCGTGGAGCGCCGTCTGCATCGACTGGACGCTCAGCCCCGCCCGACGGACGCCGAGGCCGGTCTCGCACGCCGACAGGACGGCGAGGCGGCACGCGGAGAGGTCGAGCGCCGCGATCTCCTCCGCGGTGACGATCCCCTCCACCCGGCCGAGCGCGTCGGCGCCGCGGTTCGCGCCGGCGAGCGCGAGACCGCAGAGCGTCCTCGGCGCCATCCCGGTCACGACCTCAGCGAACGAGGCCCGGGCGGCGAGCGGGTCGGACTCCCCCTCGATCAACGCGAGCGGGCCGCCGGCGAACGTCCCGTGCGTGGCGAGGTGGAGCCACGCCGCGCGAGGCGCCTCCGCGTCGAGCGCCCCCTTCGTCGCGTCGGCGCCGAGGCGGAGCGAGACGACCCCGCGCCGGCCTCGTTCGAACAGCGCCGCCACGCCCTCCGCCTCGACCCGGGTGTGCAGCAGCGGCCGGAAGTCGGCGGCGCGGGCCTCCGATCGCGGGCCCGACGCGGCCGGGGCGGCGCCGTAGTCGATCCCGCCGAAGACGACGAGCCGGTCGGCGTCGCCGGCGCGGTCGTCCGCATTCGCGCCGGGGGGCGCGAACGACGGGACGATCCGGATCCGCCAGCGGTCCCCGACGCGCCCGTCGCCCAGCGGCAGCGCGTCGAGCGGGACGAGGTGCACCGCGTCGTCGACGGCGATCTGCAGCGCGTTCGCGTCCGCGGTCTCGGCGAGGACGGGGTCGAGGAGGAGTCGTCGCAGCGCCTCCCCGGCCGCGCGCTCCGACTCCGGACCGGGCGCCGCCCGGACGCGACCGACGCCGCGCCGGCCTTCGACGTCCGGCGCGGCGGGCCTCGCGGAGGGCTCGTCGACCGGAGCGCCCAGCCGGCGGCGCCACTCGACGATCGCTCGCTCGATCCGGTCGTGGGGGCCGAGGTCGACTCGGGCGACCCGTCCGTCCGGCCGGACGACGTGGGCGAGGAGACGCGGCGTGTCGCCGAGGTCGCCGACGTAGCGCCAGTACCCGACGGCGCAGGCCCGCTCGGGGAGGGAGCGCGCGATCGTCTCCGCGTCGACCGGCTCGTTCCCGAGTCCGCGATCGGCCAGGGCCCTCCGGAGGCGCCGCTCGGCCTCGTCGCGGCGGCCGACGGCGTCGCCGAGCTCGAGGCCGTCGCCGTCCGCGCGGTCGACCGCCGCCCGCTGCACCGCCCGTCGCGTCTCCCGCACCGCCGCCCGGAGCGCCCGGACCTCGTCGTCCGTCGCGGCGGCGGCGGTCGGGGCGCGGCTCCGGAGCGCCCGGGCCGTCTCCACCAGCGCGACGCCGCGGCGCGGGTCGACTCCGGCCCCCGGCGCGAGGTCGAGCCAGGTCGAGAGGTGGCGCTCCCGCGTCGCGAGCCGCTCGTCGACCTGTCGCGGCGAGAGGAGGGAGAGCTCGCGCCACGTCCGGTCGAGACCGCGCGCGACGTGGTCGAGGATCGGCCGCGTCGCCGCCGTCTCGCCGCGACGGGCCGCGATCCTCGCCAACGCGATCCGGGCGTCGAGGCCGAGGACGTGGTCCTCCGGCAGGTCCTCGGTCTCGCGGGCGATCACCACGAGCTGCTCCTCCGCCTCCGCGAGCCGCCCGAGCCGGGCCAGGATCGACGCGACCACGAACCGCGCGTGGCCGACGAGGGACGCGTCGCCCGCGTGTCCGGCGAGCCGTCGGGCCAGGACGCCCTCCGCCAGCGAGAGCGCGCGGCGCGGCTCGCCGGTGTCGCGGAGGAGCATCGCGAGCTGCACCTCGAGCGTCATGCGCTCGGCCGAGTCGGGCGACCGGGTCCGGCGGATCGACTCGAGCGCCTCCTCGTAGAGGCGGAGCGCTCGCTCCGGGTCGCCCGACGCGTGCCACGCCGTGCCGAGCGATCCGCGCGTCCGGCGGACGTGGTCGTGATCGGCGGGGAAGCGGGCGCGATACCCCTCGTACGCCTTCGCGAGCAGGTGGAGGGCGCCGGTCGGGTCGCCCATCTCGAGCCGCACGATGCCGAGCGTCTCG
The DNA here is from genome assembly GCA_043101415.1 of Planctomycetota bacterium JB042. Classification (GTDB taxonomy): domain Bacteria; phylum Planctomycetota; class B15-G4; order B15-G4; family JADJEK01; genus JAUIEL01. The sequence goes on from JBICIB010000836.1 coordinate 6,319, forward strand.
CGCGCCGACGCGACCTGCGGGTGGTCGTCCGCGAACATCCCCTCCAGCGCATCGAGCGTCCGCTGCTGGAGGCGGCGCGCCCGGTCGAGCTGCCCGGTCCGGACGAGACAGAGGACGAGGTTCTGGCGGGCGAGGAGGAGGTCGGGGTGGTCCGGGCGGAGCCGCCGTTCGTACGCGGCGAGCGCGAGGTCGAGCCGCCGGCGCGCCGCGTCGTACCGCCCCGTCCGGAACAGCACGGCCGCGAGGTTGACGCGCGCCTGCTGCACGCCGAGGTCGTCCTCCTCGCTCTCCTCCTCGCGCGCGCGGAGGACCTCGCGGAACAGCGGCAGCGCGTCCTCGTCGCGACCCGCCCCGAGGAAGGCGGACGCCATGGTGAACCGCGCGGCGACGGCCGATGCGGCGTCCGGCCCGGCGGACGCCTCGATCTCCTCGAGCTGGCGCCGGGCGAGCGCCAGCGCCGCGTCGTGGTCGCCGACCCGTCCGTACGTGTCGACGAGGTTCGAGCGGATCCGCCGCAACCGCGGGTCGTCCGGCGGGAAGGCGTGCGGTGCGAGGCCGGAGAGGACCAGCTCCTCGAGGTCGATCGCGCCGGCGAGGTCTCCGGTCTCCTTCGTCGCCACGGCGAGGTTCGCCCGGATGTGCAGCAGCGGGAACGGGTCCGGACCGAGGGCCTCGGCGCGGACCGCCTCGACGAGCGCGAAGAGCCGTCGGGCCCCGTCGTACCGTCCCTCCGCGTAGAGCCGCAGCCCGAGCGTCTCCCGCCGCTCCGAGAGCCCCGGATCGGACGCCGGCCGGACCGCCTCGAGCCAGAGGAGGTCCGGGTCCGGGTCGGCCGGCTCCTCCGCGGCGGCCCCGTGCGGGAGGGCGAACGGGAG
>JBICIB010000837.1:0-9305 GCA_043101415.1 Planctomycetota bacterium JB042
CGCGGACGGGAGGACGACGGTCTCGACCACGTTCCCGTCGGCGAGTCGCACCTCGAGCTTGGTCGACCCGTCGGGGCTCCCTCGTCGCGCGGCGACCCGTGTCGACAGCGGTCCGCCGGCGCCGAGTCGCCGCCAGTGCCGCGGCGTCTCCCGCGCGATCTCCGCCTCGGCGCGCCCTCCGAGGAGGAGCCGCCGGATCCGGGCCCGCGCGCCGGACGCGGCCCCCGCGAAGACCGACCCGCCGGCGGTCAGCGGAGCCACGGCGCGCGCTCCTCGGTCCGAGCGAGGATCGCGTCGGCCAGCCGCGCGACCGTGTCCGGAGCGACCGCCAGGTGGAGGCACGGCTCGATCAGCTCGAGCTCGTTCAGGCGGAGCTCGCCGCGGAGATCGGTCAGGAGGTCGATCCGGGCGTACAGCGGCGCGGCCGGCCCCGCCTCGAGGACGCGGTCGCCGATCAGCAGGGCGGCGGTCTCCGGGCGGACGCGCTCGAGGCGGCCGCCGAACTCGCGCTGGACGCGGAACTCTCCCTCCCGCGGGGTCTGGCGGACCGCGTGGGCGAAGCGGCCGTCGACGTAGACGAGCGACAGCTCCCCCGACCGCTCGACCGCGGGCTGGAACTCCTGGACCAGCACGTCGCGCCGGGAGACGAGCTCCGCGAAACGATCCCCCGCGGACTCGATCGCCCCTCCGCGCGCCGAGACCCGGAAGGTGTCGCGGCCGGACGCGGAGACCGCCGGCTTCACGACCGCCTCGGCCCACCCTCGGTCCTCCAGCACGTCCCGCAGGACCGCGTCCGCGCCCCGCTCGACGAACTCGGTCGGGAGGATCGGCACGCCGCGCCGCGAGAGGTCCTCGAGGTATCGCTTGTGGCTGTTCCAGCGGAGGGTCGCCGGTCGGTTCCAGAGCGACGTCCGCTCCGCCGTCCGCTCCGCCCAGGCGAGGAACTCGTCGCGCCGGTCGAGATAGTCCCACGTCGACCGGACGACGCAGACCCGGACGTCGCCGGCGTCGAACGCCGGATCGTCCCAGACCACGGGCCGCGCGCGCCGCCCCCGCCGCTCGAACTCGGCGAGCAGGTGCGCGTTGTCGGGGTCGAGGTGCGGGACGGTCCGATCCGTGGCGATCGCGACGTCGCACGTCGGCTCACGCTCGTCGTCCCGCGAGTCGTCGGGTCTCGCGAGGTTCATCCATCCCGCAGTGTAGAGCACGGGGGGAGTCGAAAGACGCCGCGGCGGACCGGGTCGAAGGCGCCGCCCCCTCCAAACGCGACGAAACCGCCGCTCGGAACGACAGGATCGATCCCCGACCGGCCGACAAGAAGGTAGGGTGACGTCGTTCGTCCGTCGTCCGTTCCAAGTTCGGCTTCGAGGTGGGTTTGCGAAGATCCCGTAAAGAGCGTGCGGCCCGTGGGGGCGGTCGGTCATGAGCGCCGCGAGCACGTCCGGCGGTCGCGGCGGGAAGAAGCGGTCGGCGGCCCGCCGGAAGGTCGACCTCTCCGATCCCGCCTTCTACACCAACCGGGAGCTCTCCCTCCTCGAGTTCAACGCGCGGGTCCTCGAGCAGGCGAAGGACGACACCGTGCCGCTCCTGGAGCGCGTGCGCTTCCTCGCGATCAGCTCGCTCAACCTCGACGAGTTCTTCGAGATCCGCGTCGCGGGGACGAAGCAGCTCGTCGAGCACAACCTCGCGCGGAACGAGCCGGACGGCATGTCGGCGCTCGAGACCCTGAAGAAGGTGGCCGAGCGGGCGCGGCTCCTGGTCGCCGAGCAGTATCGGGTCGTCAACGAGGTCCTCCTCCCGCAGCTCGAGAAGGAGGGGATCCACCTCCACCGGCGCGGCCAGTGGACGGAGGATCAGCAGGCGCTGGTCAAGCGGTACTTCCGGAACGAGGTCCTCCCGGTCCTCACGCCGGTCGGCCTCGACCCGGCGCACCCGTTCCCCCGGATCGTCAACAAGTCCCTGAACTTCGTCGTCAACGTCACCGGCAAGGACGCGTTCGGGCGGAGCTCGGGGATCGCGATCGTCCAGGTCCCCCGCTCGCTGCCGCGGATCATCGCCCTCCCGGCGACCGGCGACGGACAGCACCACTTCGTGATGCTCTCGTCGGTCATCCACGCGCACATCGACGAGATCTTCCCGGGGATGTCGGTGACCGGCTGCTACCAGTTCCGCGTCACGCGCGACTCGGACCTCTGGGTCGACGAGGAGGAGGTCGACGACCTGATGCGCGCCGTGCAGGGCGAGCTCCCCAGCCGGAAGTACGGCGACGCCGTCCGGCTCGAGGTCGCGGACAACTGCACCGAGGAGATGGCGAACTTCCTCCTCAACAAGTTCCAGCTCGGTCCGGACGACCTGTACGACTGCGCGGGTCCGGTGAACGTGAACCGGCTCGCGGCGCTGCACGGAGTGGTCGACCGGCCGGACCTGAAGTACCCGCCCCACCTCCCGCGCAACCCGCTCGCCGAGCACGCGAACATGTTCGAGGTGCTGCGGCGGGGCGACCTGCTGCTGCATCACCCGTTCGACTCGTTCGCGCCGGTCGTCGAGCTGATCCGGCAGGCTTCGTCCGACCCGGACGTGCTGGCGATCAAGCAGACGCTCTACCGCACCGGCGAGGACTCGCCGATCGTCGACGCGCTGGTCGACGCCGCCCGCTCGGGGAAGGAGGTGACGGTCCTCGTCGAGCTCCGGGCCCGGTTCGACGAGGAGGAGAACATCCGCCTCGCGAATCGCCTCCAGGAGGCCGGCGCGAAGGTCGGCTACGGCGTCGTCGGGTACAAGACGCACGCCAAGATGCTGATGGTCGTCCGACGCGAGGGGCGGCGGATGCGCCGCTACGTCCACCTCGGCACCGGCAACTACCACCACAAGACGACGCAGGCGTACACCGACATCGGCCTGATGACGTGCGACCGCGAACTCGGCGAGGACGTCCACCGGCTCTTCTTCCAGCTCACCGGCCTCGGTCGCGTCCGGCGGCTGAAGCGGATCGTCCAGTCGCCGTTCGACCTGTTCAAGGTGATCGTCGACGCGATCGACCGCGAGGCGGCGGCCGCGCGCCGCGGGAGGCCGGCCCGGATCATCGCCCGGATGAACTCGCTGACCGAGCCGACGGTGATCCGCAAGCTGTACGAGGCGTCGCAGGCCGGCGTGAAGATCGACCTGGTCGTGCGGGGGATCTGCTGCCTCCGCCCCGGCGTGCCGGGGGTGTCCGACAACGTCCGCGTCCGCTCGATCGTCGGACGATTCCTCGAGCACAGCCGCGTCTTCTACTTCGAGGCGGAGGGCGAGAAGCAGACCTGGTGCGCGAGCGCCGATTGGATGCAGCGCAACCTCCACCGGCGCGTCGAGACCTGCTTCCCGGTCGAGGACCCGGCCATCAAGCGCCGGGTGCGGCGGGAGACGCTCGACCTGTACCTCACCGACAACACGCAGGCGTGGCTCCTGCGGTCGGACGGGACGTACTCCCGCGCGAAGCCGCGGAGAGGCGCCGCGCGGTCGGCGCAGCAGACCCTGCTCGACGAGTCGGCCGGGTCAGGAGAAGGTCAGCTCGAACCCAAGCGGCTCGATCAGCCGGGCCTCGGCCTCGAGGGTCGCGCGGGTCAGCGGGTGGTCGGCAAGCCAGCCGTCGGGAAAGGAAAGCGCAAGGGCGGTGCGACGCGCCGTCAGACGAAGACCGGGAAGAGGCCGCGCGGACCGGCTCCGATGCAGTCGAACCGCGATCCGAAGAAGCCCGCATAGCCGAAGGGCGGCGGCGGCCCGCGCCCCGGGCAGCGCGCCGAACCGTTCGCGACGGACCTTCCGGCGGTGGTTCCCGATCATCGCGGCGAGCACCTGCTGGTCGTCCCGGGAGAAGCCGGGCATGACCGCGTGCTCCGCGAGGTACGCGCCGTGCCGGTGGTAGCCGGAGTACGCGACCGAGAGTCCGATCTCGTGCAGCCGCGCCGCCCAGCCGAGGAGCGACCGGTCGTCGGTGCGATCGAGCCCCCAGGCGTCGGCGACGTCGTCGAACAGGGCGAGGGCGGTCCCTTCCACGCGCTGCGCCTGCTCCTCGTCGACGTGGTACCGCTCGGTGAACATCCGGATCGTCCGATCGCGGACGTCCTCGTGGGAGATCCGACCGAGCAGGTCGTACAGCACCCCCTCGCGCAGCGCGCCCGCCGAGACGACCATCCGTTCGATCTTCAGGCTCTGGAAGACGCCGGTGAGGACCGCGACCCCGCCGGCGAAGACCGGCTTGCGCTCGGGAGGGAGCCCTGGGAGCTCGAGCGACTCGGCGCGCTTCACGCGGAGCAGGGCCTCCCGAAGCAGCCGGAGGCCCTCCGGCGTGACGTCGCCGTTCGTCCAGCCGCTCTGCCGGAGGACCTCCCCGACGACCGTGATCGTGCCGGACGCGCCGAAGGCGTCGACCCACCCGGCCTTGCGGAGCGGCCGCTTCGCGCTCCGGATCTGCAGGAGCGCCGCCATCACCGCGTCCTCGAAGCGGCGGGGCGTGATCTTGCCGTCCCCGAAGAAGCGGAGCGAGTGGGAGACGCACCCCATCCGGAGGGAGTGGGAGACCCTCGCCTCGAACCCCTCCCCGACGATCACCTCGGTGCTGCCGCCGCCGATGTCGACCGCGAGCCGCCGGCCCGACGGGCTCGGCGACGTGTGCGCGACGCCGAGGTACACGAGCCGCGCCTCCTCCGCGCCGCTGACGACCTCGATGCGGTGACCGAGCGCCGCGGAGGCCTCCTCCCGGAACCGCCCGCCGTCCCGGAGCTGGCGGAACGTGTTCGTTCCGACCGCCCGGACCGCCGCCCGCGGCATGTCGCGGAGGCGTTGGCCGAACCGCTCGAGACACTCGAGCGCGCGCGTCGCGACCGACGCCTTCAGCGACCGGTCCTTCCGGATCCCCTCCGCGAGGCCGACACGTTGGCGCAGGCGATCGAGCGGGTGGAGCTGTCCGTGCGCGTGGCGCGCCACCACCATGTGGAACGAGTTCGAGCCGAGATCGACGGCGGCGACCGTGTCGAGCGCCGTCTCCTTCTCGGGAGGCATCGTTCGTCGGGTGGCTTCCACGGCCCCACTCTACAATCGACGTCCCGCGCATCGAAGGAGGTCGGCATGCTCGAGTCCCGGAAGCCGGCGCGGTTCGGCCTCGCCACCGCGCTCGCGATCGGCGCCGTCGCCTGCTCGGACGCGCCGACGACTCCGAAGTCCCGCGGAGACGACGTGCGTCTCCTCGCTCCCGGCGACGGGGAGGTTCCGTGGACGCCCGGGGACTGGACCGCGGGATCGAACCGGACGGCGTCGCTCGAGATGCGGCTCGCCCTCGACCTCGGCTACGCCGGCGCGCCGATCCCCGGCCAGCGCCTCACGACGGTGACCGGCCTCCGCGTCGAGGCCCTCGGCCCCCGACGGGCGAAGGTCGAGCTCGCGTCGCTCGACGTTCGCCCGCTCGACCCCGACCCGGAGCGGGAGGCGGTGATCCGCGCCGACTTCGACGCGCAGTCGCCGGTCGGGGTCGTGGCGGAGATCGACGCGGACGGAGGCACGCCCCGGCTCCGGTTCGAGATCCCGCGCGGCGCGAGCGGCGCGGTGCGCGCGTACCTCGACCACCTCCGCCTGGCGCTCGAGCTCCTGGTCGTGCCGTGGCCCGCCGACGAGGTCTCGCGGGGGGCCCGCTGGACGCGCTCGGGAGACGTCGACGTGGCGCGGATGCGGCTCTCCGAGAACACGACGTTCTCCCTCGACGAGCTGGAGGCGGATCGGGCGGAGATCGGAGTCGACGGCGTGTTCGTCCTCCGGGACCCGGAGCTCGACCTCGACGGGCTCCCGGCGGGGGCGCGATGCCGCCTCCGATCGGTCGACGCCGCGGTCTCGGGACGCCTCGAGACGACCGCCGACGCCCCGCTCCCGGCGTCCGGCCGGCTCGACCTCGAGCTCCGGCTGACCGCGGACGTCACCCACGAGGGGTCGACCGAACCGCTCGACGGCCGCCTCGATCTCCGGATCGTCCTCGGTCCGTGACTCCGGCCGTCAGCCGTCCCCGCGCACCGACTCGGCCAGCGCACGCGCCTCCTCATCGGTCGCGACCGGCAGGTAGCGGACCTCCTCCCCCCGCCTCAGGAGGACGACCGGCCCCTTCCCGGTGACCGGGTTCGGGACCACGCCGAACGGGCCGATCGTCCAGCGCGCTCCGTTCTCGTCGGTGAGCGTCTCCCCCCGGAGGCCGCCGAGGATCATCTGCCCCTCGCCCGACGGGACCGCGCCGTCGTAGCCGACCGGCGCCGGCCCCTTCGCGCAGGCGACGAGGAGCAGGGCCAGGACGGGGGGGACGAGGTCTCGAATGGTCATGATTCTCCTCCGGGACGGACCGACTCGCGTAGAACGGAGTCGACCGGCGATCCTCGGCCGGGTTCCCGGAGGTTCCCATGCGCGCCGGAAAATCGAGTCGCACCGCGCTCGGCGTCGCGCGCGCCCTCCTCTACGTGTCGCGCCGGCCGGAGCTCGCCGGCCTCCTGCCGGAGGGAGCCGCGGACCGGACGCGGGCGCTCGTCTTCGCCGCCTCCCGGGCCGCCCGCGTCGAGTTCGGTTGGATGGACCGGAGGTGGTACCGCGCGCTGGTCGGCGTGAACGAGCGGCTGCTCGTCCCCGGGGGGATGCACCACGTCGCCCTCCGGAAGCGGTTCCTCGACGACCGCGTCCGGGCCGCGCTCGACGACGGCGCGACCCGGCTCGTCGTCTTCGGCGCCGGGTTCGACACGCTCGCGCTCCGCGTCGCCGAGTCCCGTCCCGACGTGACGTGCTTCGAGGTCGATCACCCGGCGACACAGGCGGCGAAACGGAAGGGGCTCGCCACGCTCGGCGAGGGGCCGGAGAACCTCCGCCTCGTCCCGGCCGACTTCGCGGAGACCACGATGGAGGAGGCGCTCGCCGCCGAGCTCCGGGCCGACGACGCGGCGCGGACGGTCTTCGTCGCCGAGGGGCTCCTCATGTACCTCTCCGAGGCGGACGTCCGGCGGCTCCTGCGATTCGTCCGGACGCGCTCGACGCCGGCGAGCCGGCTGCTGTTCACGTTCGTCGGTCGCCGGCCGGACGGGCGCCCGCGGGCCGGACCGTACGAGCGGACGATGAACGTCCTGCTGAGGCTCGCCGGCGAGCCGTTCCGCTTCGGAGTCGAACCGGAGGACCTCCCGCGCTTCCTCGGCTCCGAGGGGTTCGAGCTCGAGACCGTCACCCGCGACTCCGAGCTGGCGACCGAGCTCCTCCCCGATCGGTCGACCGCGCCGGACCGGTTCCTCGACTGGGAGATGTACGCCGCGGCGGTCCGCCGCCCGGATTGAGCGGAGCGAGCGGGGCTGCGGGCTGGGGGCTGAGGGCTGAGGGCTGGGAAATCGACACCGGCGCCGCGCTCGAGTTCATCCATTCGTGGGCTCGCACGGCATTCGCTGCGGGGATGGGGCGACCGGTATCGTGGACGGACGTCATGCCGAGCCCCCCTTCCACGCTGGTCGAGCTCCTCGCCGGGAACCTCCCCGCGCGGGCGGAGCGGCCCGCGATCGAACTCGGGGACGAGGTCGTGTCGTACGGGGCGCTCGCGGAACGCGTCGAGAGGTTCGCCGTCCGGCTGGCCGCGCGCGGCGTCGGACCGGGCGACCGGGTCGGCGTGCAGCTCCCGAAGTCGATCGAGGAGGTCGTGGCGATCCTCGCCGCGGCCCGGATCGGCGCCGTCCCGGCCCTCCTCCATCCGGCCGTGCCGGCCGCGGACGTCCTCGCGTTCGCGCACGAGACGGGGGCGCGCCTCCTCGTCACCGACCGGCGCCGCGCGGGGACGATCCGGGAACGCGCCGTGGGCGGACCGGACCTCCTCGCGGTCGACGACGCGGAGGACGTCCGGTCGCACGCACCCCGACTCCCGCCGCCGCCCGGCCCCGACGACCTCGCCGCGATCTTCCGGACGTCCGGCACGACCGGCCGCCCGAAGGGGGTCATGCACTCCCACCGGAGCCTCGCCCGGTTCGCGACGAACGCGGCGGGCCTGTTCGGGACCCGCGCGGACGACCGGCTGCTCGGCCTGCTGCCGCTCGCGTTCACGTACGGCTTCGGCCAGCTGACGGTCGCGATGGCGGCCGGCGCGACGCTCGTCCTGACCCCGGTCGGGCTGCCGGCCGAGGTGGTCCGGACGCTCGCGGACCGACGCATCACCGTGGCGGCGACGGTCGCCTCGGGCTGGACCGGGATCGTGCGCGTCCTCGAGGGCCGGCCGGCCTCGCTCCCGGCGCTCCGGATGATCACCGCGGCCGGCGACCGGCTGCCGGAGGCGGTCGGGCGGCGGCTCGCCGCGCTCCTCCCCGCCGTCTCGATCGTCCCGCTCTACGGCACGACCGAGACGCTCCGGACCACGTGGCTCGCGCCGGAGCGGTTCCGGGAGAAGCCGGGCGCGATCGGACACGCCGTTCCGGACGTCGAGGCGGAGGTCGTCGACCCGCACACCGGACGGTCGTGCGGCCCGGGCGAGGTCGGCGAGATCGTGCACCGCGGCGGGCACGTGATGCTCGGGTACTGGAACGACCCCGCCGGCACCGCCCGCCGGCTCGTCCCGGCCGCCGCGGGGGAGGAGGAGCGCGGCCCGGCGTTCCGCACCGGCGACCTCGGACGGATCGACGAGGACGGCTGCCTCTGGTTCGTGGCGCGCGCCGAGGGGACGCTGAAGTGCGGCGGGTTCCGGGTCGGGATCGCCGAGATCGAGCGACGGGTCGAGGCGTGCGCCGGGGTCGACGCCGCGATCGCGTTCGGCGCCGAGGACGAAGAGCGCGGCGAGGCGGTCCACGTCGCCGTCACGTCCGGCGCGGCCGAGGCGCGGATCGACCTCGACGCGGTCCGCCGGCATTGTCGGCGGACGATGCCGTCGTCCATGGTCCCGCGGTCGATCCACCGGTGGCCGGGACCGTTCCCGACGGCCGCGAGCGGCAAGGTCGACCGGCGCGCCGTGATCGAGGCGCTCGGCCGTCCGTCCCGCCCGCTCGAGGGCGACCAGGCGGAGCCGATCCCCTCATGAGCGGACGCGAGGGGACGATCGATCGGGCGGCGCTCGTCGCGTTCCTGACCGACGAGCTCGCCCTCGCCCCGACCGAGATCGCCGACGACGCGCCGCTCGTGTCGAGCGGTCGGATCGACTCGTTCCAGCTCGCCGACCTGATCGCGTGGGTCGAGCGGCGCGCGTCGATCTCCGTCCCCCCGGGCGACGTCGTCCTCGAGCACTTCGACACCGTCCGGAGGGTGCTCGCGTACGTCCGGTCGCGCGCCGGCGAGATCGGAAG
>JBICIB010000838.1:0-4355 GCA_043101415.1 Planctomycetota bacterium JB042
CGGCTCTACCTCCACCGGTACCACGCGTACGAGGCGCGGCTCGCCGCGGCGCTGCGGGCGCGGGCCGGCGCCGTCCCCGCCGTCGACGAGGCGCGGCTCGAGGCGGAGGTGGGGCGCCTCTTCCCCGGCGTCGGCGAGGACGACCGCCAGCGGGCGGCGGCCGTCGGCGCGGCCCGTTCGCTCCTCTCGATCGTCGTCGGCGGCCCGGGGACCGGCAAGACGACGACGGTCGTCCGCCTGCTCGCGCTCTGTCAGTCGCTCGCGGCGTCGCCCGGCGCGCTCCGGGTCGCGCTCCTCGCGCCGACCGGCAAGGCCGCGGCGCGCCTGGAGGAGTCGGTCCACGCGGCGGCGCGCGAGCTCGACGTCGACGACGCCGTGAGGCGCGGCCTCGTCGCGAGGGCGTCGACGATCCACCGAGCGCTCGGCTTCCGACCCGGGGACCGGGCGTCGTTCGCGCACGACGCGGCGAACCCGCTCCCGGTCGACCTGGTCGTCGTCGACGAGGCGTCGATGGTCGACCTCCCGTTGATGGCGAAGCTCGTCGACGCCGTGCCGCCCCACGCGCGGCTCGTCCTGCTCGGCGACCGGCGCCAGCTCGCGTCGGTCGAGGTCGGGGCGGTGCTCGCCGACCTCTGCGCGGCGGCCGACGCCGGCGGCCCGCTGGCCGACCGGGTCGTGGAGCTCGTGAAGGTCTACCGGTACGACGAGTCGAGCGGCGTGGGTCGGCTCGCGGCGGCGGTGCGGACGGGCGATCCGGACGCGGTGCGCGGCGTGCTCGCGGTCGAGCACGACGACCTCACGCTCGTGCCGATCGACGCCGGGTCGACGGCGCGGAGCGCGCTCGACGACCGCCTCCTCTCCGGGTTCGGGGGGTACCTCGCCGCGACGTCCGCCGCCGACCGGCTCGCGCGGCTCGACGACCACCGGGTCCTGACCGCACACCGCCGGGGGAGGCTCGGGGTCGGCGCCTGGAACGACGCGATCCGCGAGCGCCTCGTCGACCGGGGGACGCTCGCGCGGACCTCCGACGACTGGTACGACCGCCGGCCGGTCCTCGTGACCCGGAACGACGCGTCGCTCGGCCTCTCGAACGGGGACGTCGGCGTCTGCCTCGAGGAGCGGACCGAGGAAGGGCGCCGGACCTGGCGGGTCGCGGTGCGAGGGCGGGAGGGGGAGGTGCGGATCCTGCCGGCCGCCCGGATCCCCGCTCCGGAGACGGTCTTCGCGATGACGGTCCACAAGAGCCAGGGCTCGGAGTTCGATCACGTCTGCCTGGTGGTCCCCCCCCGCGAGTCGCCGATCCTCACCCGGGAGCTCCTCTACACCGGGCTGACCCGGGCCCGCCGCCGCCTGACCCTGCTCGCGGACCCGGAGATCCTCGCCCGGGCGGTCGAGCGGAGGATCCGGCGCGCCTCGGGTTTGGTGGCGCGGCTCTCGTCGGATTGAGCGGACAGGGGACCGGGGCGGAGAACCGGGGGGCGGCGGGGCGGAGCGCCCCGAGCCGACGTTCCGACTGGAGTCGGGAGGGGAGCCCGGCCGATGAGGGAAGGGGAACCCCGTACGGAGAACTCACTTGGACGCCTTGATCGGCCGCCAACCGATCTGTGATGCGAAGCAGGAGGTCGTCGGATACGAACTCCTGTACCGCTCCGACAACGGCGTCTCCGCGCGGGACGTCGACGGCGACCAGGCGACCGCCTCGGTGACGATCAACGCCCTCCTCGACTTCGGGCTCGACCACCTGGTCGGCCCTCAGCCGGCGTTCGTCAACCTGACCCGTCGGTTCCTGCTCGACCGGCACTGGCAGAGCTTCCCGCAGGACCGGGTCTACCTGGAGATCCTCGAGTCGGTCCCCGAGGACGACGAGGTGATGGCCGCCCTGCACGAGGCGAAGGACCTCGGCTACCGCATCGCCCTCGACGACGTCGTCGATCCGAAGCACCAGTCCGGGATCCTGGCGCTCGCCGACGTGGTGAAGGTCGACTTCCCGCAACTCGACCGGGACGGGCTCTCCCGGCTGGTCGACGACCTGGCCCGTCCGGGACGACGGCTCCTGGCCGAGAAGGTCGAGACCCCCGAGCAGTTCGACCTCTGCCGAGGGCTCGGCTACGACTGGTTCCAGGGGTTCTTCTTCTGCCGGCCGAAGGTCATCCGGAGGCGGCGCGTCCCGACCGATCGGCTCTCGCTCCTCCGGCTCCTCGCCCGCATGCAGGATCCGGACCTCGACATCCACGAGGCGCGCGAGATCATCGAGCGAAACGTCGCGCTCAGCTACCAGATGCTGCGCATCGTGAACTCCGCGATGTACTCCCTCCCGGTGGCGATCGAATCGATCCAGCAGGCGATCGTCCTCCTCGGCCTGACGCGGATCCGGCGGTACGTCGCGCTCCTGCTGCTGAGCGACATCGACGACAAGCCTCGCGAGCTGATGCACACGGCGTTGGTGCGCGGCCGGACGTGCGAGATGCTCGCTTCGTCGCGTCGGCTCGACACCGACTCGGCGTTCTGCGTCGGCCTCCTCTCCGTGCTCGACGCCCTGACCGACCTCCCGATGGACGAGGCGCTCCAGTCGATCCGCCTCGCGCCGCCGCTGGAGTCGGCGCTCCGGAGTCGCGAGGGAGAGCTGGGCGATCTCCTCCGTGCGATCGACCATTGCGAGGGGACGGAGACCGCGCCGCTCCCCGACGGGTTCGCCCCTCGCGACGTCGCCGAGGCGTTCTTCGGCGCGACGCGCTGGGCGCGCGAGGTGCTCGCGGAGCTCGCCGGTTTCCTTCCGACGGCGACGTCCCCTCAGGACTGACACGGACGAGGCTCCGCCGCTTTTTCTCGGTTCCCGCCCGAAGATCGAACTCTCGCGGCACCTCCGTCTCCGTCGGCCGGAGGGACCATCGAGAAACCGATGTCCTCCGGACCATCCCCCTCACCCGGACCCCCTCCGGCCGACGTCTCTCATCCGCTGCGCGGGCTCGGAACGCGTTCGGGGACGTCTGCGCGTTCGTCACGGCGGGGGACGGGAAGGGGAGGCGCTCTCCGACCCGCTCACGTCCTCGCGCGATGCGTCGGGTGTGGTCTCCGCGATGGGGCGAGTCGCGCGGGGGGGTCGCTCTCGGAGACACCTCCCCATCCCGTCCCCCGCCTCGCCCGCTCCGGACTTCCTCACCCGCTTCCTGGCTTGGGGGGGAATGCGGAAGGGACTCATGGATGTGGACATCCCGTACACGGTATGCCACGGAGCCCCGTCGTCGTCGGTTTCCCGCGTCAGCGGCCTCTCCCCTGCTCTCCCATGCTCTCCCTTGCTCTCCCCTGCTCTCGTTGCTTCCCCCGCCCCTCACTTCCTCCCGATCATCGCGAACAGCACGAGCACGGCGTACACCTCGAGGCGTCCCATCAGCATCAGCGCCGACAGGACGACCTTCCCGAGCGCCGGGACGTCGGCGTAGTTCCCGGTCGGGCCGAGCTCGCCGAAGGCGGGGCCGACGCAGGTCAGGCAGGAGATGGCGCCGGAGAGCGATTCGGCCAGCCCGAGGCCCATCAGGGTCAGCGCGAGCGCGCCGAGGACGACGAGGAAGAGCGCGAGCAGCATCAGCGTCGAGGCGGCGAGGAGCGTGTCGCGCGGGACCGTGGCGTCGCCGTACCGCACGTTGACGACGCGGGCGGGGCTGAGGAGGAGTCGGAGCTGGCGACCGATCGTCCGGATCACGAGGAGGACGCGGAACACCTTCAGTCCGCCGGCGGTCGACCCCGAGCACGACCCGACCAGCATCAGCACGATCAGGAGGAACCGGGCCGCGTCGGGCCAGGCGTCGTAGTCGGCGCTCGCGAACCCGGTCGAGGTCATGATCGACGTCACCTGGAACGCCGCGTCGCGCAGCGCGGTGCCGAACGCGGCCTCGTCGTGGGTCTCCGGCGCGAGGGAGGGGACCGGCGACTCGACGACCGGACCGGCGGTCGCCATCACGACGGCGGTGACGAGCAGGGTCGAGACCAGGAGGATCAGGACGTACGCGCGGAACTCCTCGCTCTTCGCGTACGCCAGCAGGTCTCCCGACACCGCCTTCCCGTGCAGCAGGAACGAAGTGGCGCCGAGGAACATGAAGGCGATGCAGATCCACTGTGCCGCGGGCGAGAACCCGGCGAAGCTGAGGTCGCTCGTCGAGAACCCGCCGGTCGACACGGTCGTCAGCGCGTGGCAGACCGCGTCGAACGCCGGGAGGCCGGCGAGGGCGAGCGCGATCGCGTTCGCGACGAAGAGCGAGGCGTAGATCGTCCAGAGGACGCGTGCCGTGTCCCGGATCCGCGGGCGGAGGCGGTCCTCGAGCACGGCCGCCGTCACCTCGGACCGCATCAGGACGACG
>JBICIB010000839.1:0-4716 GCA_043101415.1 Planctomycetota bacterium JB042
GTGACGCGCTCGTCGAGCGCCTCGACGCTCCGATCTCTCGATCAGAGGATGTCGAGGACCTCGTACAGCGCCGGGACGACGGTGCGGTAGTTCGAGCCCTCGGCGAGGCGCACGTTCCACGGCAGCCGCGTCTTCTCGCCGATCAGGCCGATGGCGACGCAGCCGAACGAGCGGGCGTGGCCCGGCGCACGCTTGTCGGCCACCAACTCCTGGAGCGGCTGGATCGCGCTCTTGTCGCCGATGAGGCCGATCGCCTTCGCCATCGAGGAGATGACGTTCAGCGTCTTCGCCTCCTTCAGCGCGTCGAGCAGGATCGGCATCGCCTCGACGTCGCCCTGGAGACCGAGCGAGGTCGCGACCTGGAGGCGCATCTTCGGATCACGGTTGTCGAGGACCAGCTTCCGCAGGGTCTCGAGCGACTCGCCGTAACGCATCATCCCGAGGGAGACCGCGAGGTACCCCTTGAGGTTCACGTCGTGCGTGTCGAGCAGCTCCTCGAACAGCATCTCGCCGGACGCGCTGGCGTTCAGGAGGCCGAGGCCGATCGCGAACGCCGACTTGAACGACGGGTTGTTGCTGTCCTCGAACGCCTCGATCAGCTTGGTGATGATCGCGACCTTCGTGCTCGACGCGTCGCCGTACTCGCGGCCGAGGAGCGCCAGCGCGAGGCCGGCCCACGGCTGGTGCGTCATGGTCTTCGGCTTCGTGAGCTCCTTGACGAAGAAGTTGTTCAGCTCGCCCAGCAGCTTCTCGTGCGCGCCCGGATCCTTGGCCGCTCGGCCGCCGATCTGCGCGAGCGCGATGAAGGCGAAGTGCCGCGCCTGCTGGTTCTTGCTCTCCTTGATCATCTCGATCAGCTCGTCGACGACCTCCATGTCCTCCGGCTTGGCGAGGACACCGAGGGCGATGACGCAAGACTCCGCCATGCGGATGTCGGTCTTGCGCCCCTTCGCGAGGGTGAGCAGATCGGGGACGAGGTGCTCGGACTCGGGGGCCAGCCGCGCGAGCGCGATCGGCACCTGAGCCGCCGTGGTCCGGTCGAGCTTGCTGTCCTTCAGGAGGTCGGCGAGGAAGCTGACGATCTCCTCCTTCCGCTCGGTGAACATGCCGAGCGAGAGGATGGACATCGACCGGATGTCGATCTCGGAGTTCTTGTTCTTCTTCACCGTGTCGATCAGGACGTCGACCGTCTCCGGCGAACCGATGTAGCCGAGCGCCACCGCCGCGAACGCGCGATGGAGGCTCTGGATCGTGCCGCGCTCGTTGAGCAGCTTCCGCCCCTCGGAGGTGTCGCTCAGGATCTCCACCAGCGCGGGGACCGCGTCGATGCTCCCGAGGACGCCGAGCGAAAGGATGGACGAGTGCTGGACCGTCTGGTTCTTGTTGCCGAGCGCGCCCAGGATGTCTTCCATCACGAGGCCCGCGGACTCGGTCCGGACCATGCGGCCGAGCGCGAGGACGGCCGAGTCGACGATGTCCGCGTCGTCCTCGCCGAGGACGCCGCGGAGGATCGGGACGAGCTGCGCGTTCACCTCGTCCGCCGACGGGCGCTTCGAGGTGTTCGCCGTCTCGCGACGACCCATGCCGGTGAGGAACGCCGCACCGCCCGACTTCACCGCACCCGCGCCGAGGCGCGCGCGCAGGTCGAGATAGCGGTCCTTGTTGTTCTCCCACCAGAACTGCCACTGTTCGAAGCCTTCGCCGGGGCGGTTCTTCTTGCCGCCGCGACCGCCGCCGGCCGTGACCGGACCGCGCGGGCCGCCGCCGCCGCCGCCGGGGGCGCCGGGGCCGGCGCCGGGAGTCTGCGGGCCGCCGCCGGGGCCGGGCGTCGAGGGACCGCCGGGACCGGGCGTGGTCGGGCCGCCGCCGGTCGGGCCTCCGGTGCCGGGGCCGGCGCCCTCTCCGGGCGGGACGGTGTCACCGGGGCCTCGGTACGAGCCGCCGTGACCACTCAGGTCTCCGGCGAGGAGGAAGATGCCGCTGAGCGCGCTCGCGGCGAGGAAGAGTCGCTTCATGACCAGTCGTCTCCTTGCGTCCTCCGTTGGACGCAGACGGCCCGGGGAGGCCGGAATCGAAGTCTGACCCACGCAGGGTAGCAAACGGACGTTCTCTCGCAACGGACGTTCCAAGGGCCCTGCACTCCTTGCATGGGCTCCGGGAGCCCCTGGAAGCGCTTCGAACGCGGATCGGTGTAAGGGACCACCCGGAGTGGGATTGCAGTTCCGGTAACGCCGTTACCCTCGCGTGACCCCGCCGTCGCTCCGATCCCTCGGCGCGCCGACCCCACCGGAGGCCCGCATGTCGTCCCGCCCCTCGCCGCCAGAGCGACGTCCGCCGATCGAGACCCTGAAGGACGCCCACCCGGTGAGGGCGGGGCTGGTGGGGGAGTCGGCGGTGACCCGACGCCTGCTGCGGCGGATCCGACGCCTCGCCCGAGCGGACGTCCCGGTGCTCGTCCGAGGCGAGATCGGGGCCGGCAAGGTGAACGTCGCTCGGGCGCTCCACCTCAACTCCGCGCACTCCGGCGGCCCGCTCGTGATCGAGGGCGGAGCGGCGTTCCGAGATCCGCTCGCCGCGCGGCTCCTGTTCGGCCATCAGCGCGGAGCGTTCACCGGCGCCATCACGAGCGTCCCGGGCCTTCTCGACGAGGCGAACGGGGGGACCTTCTTCCTCGACGAGATCGCCGACGTCCCGCTCGAGGCCCAGGCGTGGCTCTGCCGCGCGTTCTCCGGCCTCGAGTACCGGCCGCTCGGCGGCGTGCGCGCCCGCCGCTCGCGGTTCCGCCTCGTCACGTCGACCGCCCACGACCTGCGCGCCCTCGTGTCGACCGGGAGGTTCCGGCGAGACCTCTACTTCCAGGTCCGCGGGGCGGTCGTCGACGTGCCGCCGCTCCGGCAGCGGACCGGCGACCTCCCGGAGATCGCGGCCCGGATCCTCGAAGAGGACGGCCGCCGCCGGCGCGTCCCGCCCCGGCGGCTCTCGGCCGCCGGACGGGAGGCGATGAGGACCTATCCCTGGCCCGGGAACGTCCGCGAGCTGACCCACGAGCTCCTCCAGGCCGCCGCGCTCTGCGACGACGACGAGCCGATCGGGCCGGACCGATTCCAGTTCGTCGCCGAACCCCCGCCCGGCGAGCCGCCCCCGCCCGCTCGCGCCGCGCCGCTGAGGAGGGCTCTCGGGGCGGTGGAACGGCAGGCGATCGACGAGGCGCTCCGCCTGGCCGGCGGCAACAAGGCGGAGGCGGCCCGGCGGCTCGGGATGACGCGCCGGACGCTCTACCGCCGCCTCGCGGCCATGGAGGCGGAGGGGCGGGCGGAGCGCTGAGACCGCGGGCGCGGCCGATCGAGAGCGGGGGAGGCCGAGACGGACGGAGGGCGGCCCGCCGCCACGGACCGCCCTCCCAGGGTGCCCGGCGGCCCGGCGCTCGCACGCCGGACGCGGCCGGAGCGAGTCCGGACCCTCAGATCCGGACCGCGGCGAGCTGCTCGACGCGGAAGTCGACGGAGACCTCCTCCTCGACGTTGATCACCTTGCCGACACCCTTGCTCTCGTTGAACAGGATCGCGCCCTCGACGCGCTTCCCGTCGCGGAACTCGACGCTGACCTTCTCTTCTCGGGTCGCCGCCCGGAGGTTGGAGATGATTTCGAAGTTCAATTCGGCCTCCACCACCACGGAGTGTGTTCGGATCGAATCAATATACCTACCGCTTGTGCCCTGTCCAGGGCGAACCGGGAGACGAGGATCCGACTCGTCGCGGTTTCGGGGGTTCGCCCTCGAAGCGGACGAAACCCTCGTTAGAATCGCGAGTTCGGCCGCTCCTCCCGAAACGCGGGACGTTGGAGGGTGCATTCTCCGGCGAGATTCGCGGACCGAGGCGAATCGAGCAGTTTAGCCGGTCGAGGCTCTCCAGGGCAAGGGATGACGGAACGAACGGGTGTCTGGCTGGTGGGGGCCCTGGGCGGGCTCGCCACCACGGTCGTCGTCGGCGCCCGGGCGATCGCGCGCGGGCTCGACCCCGGCGGGGGGGTCGCCACGCTCGGCCCGGCCTTCTCGTCGCTCGATCTCGCCCCCCTGGACGGACTCGTCTTCGGGGGCCACGACGTTCGGACCGAGTCCCTCGTCGACAGCGCCGCCCAGATCGGGCGCGAGAACGGCTCGCTCCGTCCGGAGGTCCTGGGCGTCGTCCGAGAGGACCTCGAGGCGATCGACGCGCGCCGGCGGCCCGGCATCTCCCTGAACGGCGGCGCGGCGATCGACGCCCTGGTCGAGGACGGAGGAGCCATCCCGGCCGCGAACGTCTCCGACCTGGTGGGGCGGGTCCGCGCCGATCTCGCGGCGTTCAAGGAAGCCGAGCGCCTCGACCGGCTGATCGTCGTCAATCTGGCGTCGACCGAGCCCCCCGCCGGGGCCCGCCCCGAGCTCGAGAGCCTCGACGCGTTCGAGGCCGCCGTCGCCGCCGACACCCGCGACGCGTTCCGCGCCGGCCAGCTCTACGCCTATGCGGCGATGCTCGAGGGGGCCGCGTACCTGAACTTCACGCCGTCCGACGCGATCGTTCCGGCGCTCGAGGAGCTCGCCGCCCGAGAGGGGCTCCCGTTCATGGGGAGCGACGGGAAGACCGGCGAGACGCTCGTGAAGTCCGCCCTGGCGCCGATGTTCCGCGACCGTGCGCTCCGGGTGCTCACCTGGCAGGGGTACAACATCCTCGGCGACCG
>JBICIB010000840.1:0-5924 GCA_043101415.1 Planctomycetota bacterium JB042
ACGCGACCGCCGACGACGTCGATCGCGCCGCCCCGAGCGAGCGCGGGACGACCGCGCCGCCGACGGCGCGCGAGCGGGCCCGGCGCATCGTCCGGCGCCTGCGGACCTTCGCGGACGAGCGGTCGCTCCGCGCGCTCGAACGCCTGCTCGCGGACGAGGCCGCCCCGGACGGTCTCCGCCTCACCGCCGCGCAGTCGCTCGCGTGGCGCGGACGCCCGGTCGTCGGTCCGCGGACGCACGCCCTCCTCCTCGCCGGCGCGACCTCCGGCGACCCGGACGTCCGTCACCCCGCGGTGTTCGCCCTCGCGCGCGAACCGGACGCCGCGCGCGCTCTCCTCGAGGACGCGATCGCGGCGGACCGCGCCGGCGCGGACTCGCTCGCCGCGCTGCTCGTCACGCGCGCCGGGGCGGCCGCGCGGGCCCCGCGCCGGGAGATCGCGCGCGACGTCGATCGGCCGCCATCCGCGCGCGCCGCGGCGATCCACGGCCTCCGGCGGTTCCGCTCGGTCGACACCACGTTCGAGCTCCTCTGGATCTACGACCCGGCCCAGCCGCGCGTCCTCCGCGACGAGCTCTGCGCGGCGTTCGAGGACCTGCCCCGGACGGAAGAGGCGCGCTCCGGCCTGATCAGCGCGCTCGCGGACCCGGACTCGAACCTCCGGCTGCGCGCGTTTCGGCTCCTCCTCGCGGTCGGGGCGTCGACGGCGGAGGAGGTCGACCTGCTCTGGCCGCGCATCCAGGCCGAACCGGTCGAGTGGGTCCGGCGGCGCATGGAGCGGCTGATGGCGACGTACGCCAGCGGCGACGGCGCGCGGGCGTTCGCCTACCGCGTGCTCCGCCGGCTCGACCATCCCGAGCCCGAGGCGGCGGCGGCGGCGCGCGCGACGCTGGAGAACCTCGGCGACGACGCGCTCCGGGCGGAGATCGGGCGCGAGGTCGCGGGGCGGCTCGGCGCGGGAGCGCTCGACGACGGGACGTACCGCCTGCTGACGCGGCTCGGCGGGAAGGCCGCGGACGAGCGGGCGGCGGTCGAGCTGGCGCGCCGCTTCGACGCCGGGGCGACCGACCCGATCCTGACCGGACTCGTCGCCCTCCGCGCGGGCGGGGCGGGGCGGACGCTCGGCGTGGCCTTGCGCGGCCTCGAGTGCGACGACCGCGACGTCCGGCTCGAGACGTTCCGGTCGCTCTTCGAGCGGGGCGTGAACGCGGCGTTCCCGCCGTTCGTCGGCGCGTACGACGGCCTGCAGTCGGAGGAGCGGATCGAGCTGATCGGGACGGTCCGGTTCCCCTCGGCGGCGGAGGCGGCGCGCGGGCTCGACGCGGTCCTCGCGCGGGAGGACGACCCGGTGGTGAAGGCCGCGATCGTCCAGCGCGCCGGCGAGCTGCGCGCGCCGATGATCGACCGCCTGGTCGCGCTCGTCGACGACGAGACCGAGCGGACGCTGCGGGTCGCGGTCGCGGAGAGCCTCGCGGCGATCGGCGGCGACACGGCCGCCGACGTCCTGCGCGGGTGGTTCGAGGAGGCCGCGGCGCGCGTCCGCGGAGAGGAGGCCGACGGCGCGGACGACGAGGCGCGGCTCTGGCTCGAGTCGACCGCGCGCGCCGTCGCCCGCACCGGACGGGTCGACGGGGCGGTGCCGCTCGCCGCGTTGCTCCTGATGCAGGCGCCGGCGCTCGAGGCGGCGGTGTACGACACCGACGCGGCGTTCCCCTTCGAGGTGACGGTGATGCACGCGCTGCTCGACCTGGCGCGGACGAGCGGGCGGCCGTACGACGTCGCCGCCGCGCTCGAGGTCGAGGTCGAGCGGGCGCGGCAGAGCGGCCTCCTCGCGCTCCTGCCGAAGGCGCTGTACGTCGGGCTGGCCGACGCGCTGAAGGGGGCGCCGGCGGCGTTCGATCCGCTGCGGGCGCAGTTCCTCGACCTGGCGTACCGCCTCCCGCCGCGGAACGGACGGCGCGAGCTCCCGGCCGCGGCCCGCCTCGCCGAGCTCGCGATGGCCGAGCGGGACCACGCGCGGGCGGCGCACCACCTGGCCCGATCGGTCGTGCTGATCGAGCTGCTCGGCGTCGAGGGAGGGCGGTGGCTGAAGGAGACGCTCGGCGATCCGGCGCCGCACGCGGGGTTCGAGCCGCGCGTCAACCTGAAGGCGCGGGCGCGCCTGGCGGAGGCGCGGGCGCACGCGGTGCTCGGCGAGGACGAGGCGGCGCGGACGCAGCTCGCCGCGGCGGCCGCCCTCGCGCCGTACGACGCCTGGCTGCACTACGCGATCGCGGCGGACGTCGCGACGTACGAGCTCGGCGCGGACGTCGCCGCCCGGTTCGCGACGAAGGCGCGCCGCCTCGCCCCCGCCGACGCCCGCCTCGCCCTCCACGTCGGACGCCTCCTCTCCGACCTCGACGCCGACGCCGCCGCGCGTGCCGCGATCGCGGCGTACGAGACCGAGCGCGACGCCGGACTCGAACCGGACACCGCCGACGCGCGGCTCGCCCTCGCCGAGACCCTCGTCCGACTCGAAGAGCCAGCCCGCGCCCGCCGAGAACTGGAAGCGGCGCGGACGCTCGACCCCGCGAGGACGGAGGAGCATCTGCGGAACTCCCCCCGACTGCGTGAACTGGAGAGGGAGGAAGGGGAAGAAGGAAGGAGAGGGCGCTGACGCGGAGGAGGAGAGGCCGCGCCCGGTGACCGAGCGTTCGATGGGAGAACCGCCCTCAGCGTCGTCCCGGCCCCACCCCCGCCCGCTCCGCGCGAGCGCCCTCTCCTTCCATTCCTTCCATTCCCTCCTCTCCTTCCTTCCCCATCACTCGTTCGCCAGCGCTCGGACCAAGCCCTCCCTCGCCGCTCGGCGATGCTCGTCGTCCCCGTCCCACTCCCTCAGGAAATGCCGCCAGGCGTCGGCCGCGGCGGCCCACTCCTTCGCGTCCTCGAGGTGCATCGCGAGCGTGCGGGCGGCGAGGACGAACGACGGCTGGTCGTCGAGGCAGCGGCGGAGCTCGCGGCGGGCGTCGTCCTCGCGACCGAGCGCGAGGAACGCGACGGCGAGGGCGTGGCGCGCCTCGACGCGCTCCGGGCGGAGGGCGAGACACTCGCGCAGGTGCTCGACGCCGCGCTCGAACTCGCGCCGCTGCACGAGGCACGCGCCGAGCGACTCGTGCAGCAGCGGCGCCCGCGGGTCGTCGACGAGCGCCCGCTCCAGCAGCGCGATCGCCCGGTCGAGCGCCGCCCCGTTCCGCGCCGGGTCGGCCCGGAACCGCGCCATCAACGCCAGCGCCCGGTTCTTCGCCGTCTCGACGCCGATCCGATCCTTCGGGTCGGGGAGGTCCGGCCCGGGATACGGCGCGTCCCCGCCCGCGCCGCCGGCGCCGACGGTGTACCCGAGCTGCTCCAGCGTCCGCCGCTCCTCCTCGCCGATCTCCCGCGCCTCGGCGAGCGGCCGCTCCCGCGCCAGCGCCGACCACGCCGACCGCGCCGCGTCCCTCAGCCGCGCCAGCGACGCCTCGTCCCTCCCCGCCCGGTCGTCCCGCTCCCCCGGATCGGCGCGGACGTCGAACAGCTCCGGCCGCGGCGCCTCGATCACCTTGTCGACGCCGTTCGTCACGCCGACCAGCGGCGACCAGCGGTGGTCGATCCAGCCGTTCAGGCTCTCGAACCAGATCGGCCGGCGCGGCGCCCCGCCGTCGCCGCCGAGCAGCGCCGCCCCGTGCGCGTCCGTCGCCGGCGGCAGCCCGGCGAGCGCGAGCAGGGTCGGCGCCACGTCGACGATCGACGCCGGCGTCGCGTCGCGCGCGCCCGCCGGGACCCCCGGCCCCGCGAACACGAGCGGCACCCGCAGCGTCGCGTCGTACACGAACACGCCGTGCGTCGCCTCGCCGTGCTCGCCGAACGCCTCGCCGTGGTCCGCCGTGACGCAGACGATCGGCGCCGGTTCGTCCGTCGCCCCGCCGAGCGCCGCGAACAGCCGCCCGAGCTCGGCGTCGCAGAACGCGATCTCCCCGTCGTACGCCTCCTCCGCCGTGGCGTCCGGGTCCCCGCCCGGCGGCGCGTACGGCGCGTGCGGGTCGAACAGGTGCACCCAGAGGAGGTACGGCCGCTCGACCGTCTCGATCCACGCCAGCGCCGCGTCGACCGTCTCGTTCGCCGGCCGCTCCTCGATGAACCCGCCCGAGATCAGCCGCCGGGTCGGGACGCCGTCGTAGACGTCGAACCCCTGGTCGAGCCCGTACTGCGCGTCGAGCACGAACGCCGACACGAACGCCCCCGTCGCGTACCCCGCCTCCTTCGCCCGCTCCGCCACGGTCTCCGCCGCCGCGCCGAGGCTCGCCACGCCGTTGTCGCGGATCCCGTGCGCGGGCGGATAGAGCCCGGTCCAGAGCGAGGCGTGCGCCGGCAGGGTCAGCGGCACGCAAGTCCGCGCGTCCGTGAACACCGTCCCCCGCGCCGCCAGCGCGTCGAGGTGCGGCGTCTCGGCCGCCGCGTGCCCCCGGAACCCGAGCCGGTCCGCGCGGGTCGTGTCGAGCGTGACCACGACGAGGTTCGGGCGGACCTCCTCCGCCCCCTCCGGCGACCGCGAACACCCGAGGACCGAGGCCAACCCGAGGAGGACGAGAACCCCGCGCGCGCCCGTGGCCGCTTCGCTCACCCGTCGACCTTCCGGCGCAGGTGCACGAACCGCGCCATCAACCGGAGGAACGACTGGTCGTCGACCGCGTCCGCCGCCGAGCGGTCCTTCTTGAACACCCCCTCCTCGCGCAGCTCGCGCAGCCGCTCGAAGTCGTACCCGAGCCGCTCGAACGCGTACGCCATCCGCTCGTCCGCCGACCCGAACTTCAGCCCGTCCATCCCCTGCAGCGTGAAGTGGTTCGTGCTGTCCGCCACCACGCCGTGCCCGGCCCGGAACCAGCCGAACAGGTTCCCCTGCCCCCACTGCGCGTCCGCCGCCTCCGAGTCGATCAGCACCTCGAACCGCTCCGGGTCGTCGACGACGATCAGCTGGTACCCCGCGATCCCGTACTGCAGCTCGGTGTGCGGCGCGACCACGTCCTCGAGCAGCGGCGACTCCGGAGCCGCGGGGTCGGCGTCGACGCTCGACCGGTCCGCCTCCATCCGCTCGGCGTGGATGATCCCCGGGAAGACCCGCGCCACCGTCCGCGTCAGCCCCCAGCAGGTCGCGAAGACGTAGCCGCCCGAGTGGACGAACCACTCGATCCGGTCGGGGTCGTCCC
The DNA here is from genome assembly GCA_043101415.1 of Planctomycetota bacterium JB042. Classification (GTDB taxonomy): domain Bacteria; phylum Planctomycetota; class B15-G4; order B15-G4; family JADJEK01; genus JAUIEL01. Next base: position 5,221 of record JBICIB010000840.1, read on the forward strand.
CGTCGAGCTGGCCGGGACAGTTCGCGATGAAGACCGCGTTCGGGTTCAGGCCGGACGCCTTCACCTCTCCCTTCGCCGTCATCCGATGCGCGATCGTCGCCGCCGCGAGGTACTTCTCGATCCCGTCGTTCCCGCCGCCCAGCACGATCACGTCGATGTCCGCCAGCGCGCCGTACGGCCGCCGCTTGAAGTCGCCGTACGCGTACTTCTCGTCCCGCGCGTCCTCGTACCGGCGGTTCCGGTCCTGGAAGGAGAACTTCTTCTCGTTCGCCTCCCACCACTTCCGCCACGGCGCCGGGTCGGCGGGGAGGTCGGCGAGGCAGAGCCGCTTCAGGTAGTCGCGCGCGATCGCCTTCACCATCGGGTCCGCGTCGTCGAGCGCCTCGATCAGCGCCGGGACGACCTCGCGTCGCCCGATCCGCCCGAGCCCGGTCGCCGCCGTCGCCCGCTCGCGCCACTCCCCGCTCGAGGCGAGCCGCGCCTTCAGCGGCTCGATCGCCGCCTCGTCCTGCAGCGACCCGAGCGACACCGCCGCCGCCAGCCGCACCCGCCAGTCGTCGTCGTCCAGCCGCGCCCGCAGCGCGTCGGCCGTCGAGAGCCAATGCCGCTCGCCGCAGACGACCGCCGCCTCCTCGCGCACCGTCGGGTGCGGCTGGCGGCGGCGGTGTCGCTCGGGTCGCTGCAGGACGAGGCGGCGATCGAGC
>JBICIB010000841.1:0-3540 GCA_043101415.1 Planctomycetota bacterium JB042
CTTCCGATCTCGAGGGTCGCGCGCGCGGCGAGCGTGTGCCGGTCGCCGGCGCCGTACAGAGCGTGCCAGTGACGCACGACCGCCTCCTGGAGAGGGACGGCCTCGTCGAGGCGATCGAGGCGGCGGAGCTGCTGGGCGACCAGGCCGACGGAGTCGAGGGTCCTCGGGTCGGAGTCGCCGAACGCCTCGGACCGGAGGGCGAGGGCGCGCTCCGCCACCTCGAGGGCCTTCGCGTCGAACCCGAGCGCGGCCATCGTCAGCCCGAGCGAGTGGAGGAGGGCGGCGCGGTCGACGGACTCGCCCGCGAACTCCCGTTCGATCGCCGCCTCGGTCGCGTCGCGGAGGCTCGTCCGCGTGAGGTCGCGCGCGACCGACGTCAGGTTCGTCGCGGCGAGGGACCGGTCGAGGAGCTCGATCCGCTCGGCGACCTCCGCCTCGGACCACCCGAGGCCCCGGAGCCCCGGTCGGAGGTGTTCGAGGAGGGACGAACGCAGCGTCGTCCCCATCTCCGGGAGGTCGATCGCGGCGAGCCGGCCGTGCTGGAACGCGAGGAGGCGGGAGAGCCGCGCGTTCGACTCCTCCAGCTCGGCGCGGGCCGCCGTCGCCTCGAGGTAGCCGATCGACGTCCCGACGACCGCGGCGACGAGGAGGACGACGACCGCCGCCGCGGCGCCGACCGCGAGCCGGTTCCGCCGGACGAGCTTCCGGAGCCGGACCCACCGGCTGGGCGGTCCGGCCGCGACCGGCTCGTCGTCGAGGGCGCGGCGCACGTCCTCGGCGAGCTCGGCGACCGACGCGTACCGCTCCTCCCGGTCGCGTTCGAGCGCCTTCAGCACGACCCAGTCGAGGTCGTCCTCCAGCCGCCGCGCGAGCCGCGGCGCGTCGGCGCGACGAAGGGCGGCGACCTCGGCGCGGCGGTCGTGCTCGCGGAGGCGGCGGCTCGGCCGCGGCGACACTGCCGCGTCGACCATCCGCGCCATCCCGGGGAGACCGGCGGCGCGGAGCTCGTCCGGATCGAGCGGCGTGCTCCCGGTCAGGAGCTCGAACAGCAGCACGCCGAGCGAGTAGACGTCCGCCCGCACGTCGACGTCGAGCCCGTCCCGCCCCGCCTGCTCGGGGCTCATGTACTGCGGCGTGCCGACGAGCCACCCGTGCCGCGTCAGCTCCGGCGCGTCGGGCTCGTCCTCGATCGCCTTCGCGATCCCGAAGTCGATCACCTTCGGCGCGGCGCGCCCGTCGACCTCGGCGACGAGGACGTTCGACGGCTTCAGGTCGCGGTGGATCACCCCCTTCTGGTGCGCGTGCTGCACCGCGCGGCAGACCTCGCGGAACAGCGCGAGCCGCTCCGTGAGCGTCAGGCGACGCGCGTCGGCGTACGTCGTGATCGCCTCGCCCGGGACGAGCTCCATCACGAAGAACGGACGCCCGGACGGCGTCGCCCCGGCGTCGAGGACCCGCGCGATCCCCGGGTGGTCCATCCGCGCGAGCGCCCGGCGCTCCCGCTCGAACCGCGCCAGCACCTGCCGCGTGTCGGTCCCCGGCTTGACGACCTTCAGCGCGACCGGCGGCAGGTCGCCGGCGACCGGCGCGGCGCGGAACACCTCGCCGCCGCCCCCCTCGCCGATCCGCTCGAGGAGCCGGTACCGGCCGACGACGCTCCCGGGGCCCTCCAGCGGGTCGGGCTCGCGGAGGAACGCGCCCGCCGCGTCGTCGGCGGCGAGCAGCTCGAGCACGCGGCGCCGCAGCTCCTCGTCCCCGGCGCACGCCGAGCGCAGGAACTCGTCCCGCGCCGTCCCCGAGAGGGCGCGCGCGTCGCAGAACAGCTCCTCCTCGCGATCGCCCTCGTCCGGCGTGTCCGGCACCACGCACGTCCTCCTCGGCTCGGAATCGGAGTCGGATGGTACCGCGCGCGCGTCCCGGGCGGGAGCCCGGCGGCCGCCATCGTCACTGGGACGTGCCGACGAGCGCGTTCGACGCCGCGTAGCCGCCCGGGCCGCCGGCGTCGGGGATCCACGCCTGCAGGTGGAGCTTCGTGCCGGCCGGGACCGTCGCCGGCCACAGGGTCGTCAGCTCGAGGAATCCGTCCGCGTCGATCGGGAGGCCGAACAGCACGAGGTCCGGGCTGGGGACCAGCGTCCCGCCCTCGAACGGCGCGTCGACGCGGCTGAAGCCGAGGACCAGGTGCGCGACGCCGCCGGGCTTGCCGCGCGAGAGGCGGAGCGTGACGGGCTGGTTCCCGGAGAGCGGGCCGAAGCCCCGCAGCTTCGGCGACGTCGTCCCGGCCAGCGGCTTCCCGAGCCCCCTCCACGGGCCGAGCTCGAGGAGCACCGCCGTGGAGACGCCGCCCACGAGGTCGACGACCGCGACGATGGAGCGGCCGTCGTCGCTCATCGCGGACGGATCGGCCGCCGCGCCGATCGCATCGATCGTCACCCCGCCGATCGCGTCGACCCCCTCGAGCAGGAGCGGCTTCTCGTCGAGGAAGAGTCCGGTGTCGACCAGCGTGTTCGGGTCGTCCCACTCGGCGTACCAGAGGATGTCCCCTTCCCCGTCGGGCGCGTGACGATCGGAGATCTCGACCGGCGAGCTGCCGTAGTACGAGAGCTTGAACCCCGCGAACGCCGGGAGCGAGTCGCCCTCCTGGACGAACACGTCGCCGTTCCGGACGATGACCTGGTCCGTGGCGCCGTCGCCGTCGAGCGCGCCGGAGAGGACGAGGTCCCCGCTGTCGTTGAGCGCGCACTCGGGGAGGTTGAAGTCCCAGTCCCAGTGGCGGCCGGGGACCGGAGAGGGGTCGCCCTCCCGGACGCGCAGCCCGTGGTTCAGGTAGAGCATGTGGTCCTTGTGGCTGAGCGCCGTCGTGTCGCACTGCCACAGGACGTTCCCCTGGCCGTCGATGTCGTACGCCCGGCGGTCGTACGGGATCCCCTGGATGGCGAGCCCCGGGAAGCCCGGCGGCGCCCCGCCCTCGACGCCGAGGAGCGTCTGCTGGCCGGCGGCGTCCACGCGGATCATCGCGTCGTCCTTCGCGTCGCCGATGTTCGCGTCGTCGACCCAGGCGCGGAGCGCGAAGTCGCCCGCGTCGTTCGTCCGCGTCGAGAAGAACGCGAGGTACGGCGAGCCCGGCGTGAGGCCGCTCGCGAGCGCCGGATCGCCTTCCTGGAAGAGGAGCGTCGAGTCGAGGTAGAGCGCCCAGTGGACCAGGAGCGTGTCGGCGAGCGCGAGGTTCCAGCCGATCTGTCCGAGGTTCGAGAGGTTCAGGCTGCCGACCCCGTGGAAGATGGCGCCCGGCGGGCTCGGCAGACTCTGGCCCTTCTGCAGGTGGACGACGCCGTTCTTCAGGACCACCGAGGAGACCGGCGTCCCGGGGTCGACGTCGACCTCGACGAGCGTCTCGCCGTGGTCGTTCACCTCGACCGCGAGCACGGCGGCGATGGTCCCGACGCCGGGGAGGACCTGGCCCTCCTGCGCGAGGACGGAGACCTCGATGGCCGGGTCGATCGCGAAGGCCGACGCGGACAGGGCGAGCCACTACGAGAC
>JBICIB010000842.1:0-7839 GCA_043101415.1 Planctomycetota bacterium JB042
TGTGCTCTTCCGATCTCGGGAGGTGGTGGATCGGCTCGTACCGCTCCGGGTTCGCGCGGACGACCCGGAGCGATCCGTCGAAGCCGTCCTGGACGACGAGGCGGTCGCCGATCCGGACGAGGTCGCCGCGGCCGAGGTACGGGTCGTCGCCGGTCCGCCACCGCTCGTCGCCGTCGAGGGAGAGGCAGAGGAGTCCGCCCTCCGCCCGCCGCGCGCGGGAGTGGTTCCAGTTCTCGTTCACGAGGAGGTAGAGGTGGTCGCCCGAACGGACCGGCGGGTGGACCTGCGAGCCGCGCTCGAGGCGGAACTCCTCCTCGACGGAGACGCCCTCGCCGTCCGTCTCCCGGCGCACGCGCAACAGGATCGAACCGGCGCGGTACCCCCCGGTCAGGAAGATCCGCTCGTCGTCGATGCCCGTCGGGGGCGCGATCGGGAGGCCGCAGAACGTCGCCTCGTACCGCCAGAGGAGGCGCCCGTCGCGAGGGTCGAACGAGGAGAGCGTCGTCGGCGCGGGGGCGTTCCGGCCGCTCGACTTCGCCTCGGTCGAGAGGTGGAGGAGCTGTTGGCGGCCGTGGAGCGTCACGACGGCCGGCGTCGCGTGGCCGTGGCCGACGCCGCCGGTCCGCCACCGCGTCTCTCCGGTCGCGGGGTCGAGCGCGACGAGGCCGACGTCCGGCCCGAGCGGCGCGACGACGAGCCGGCCGTCGACGAGCACCGGCGACGCGGAGAACCCGAACATCGGTCGGCGCCCGTCGAGGTCGTCCTCGAGGTGGAGGCGCCAGCGCATCGACTCGGCCGCTCGGTCGAACGCGCGGACGTGGCCGAGCCCGCCGACCGTCAGCACGAGCCGTTCGGTCACCACCGGGACGCTGCGCGAGCCGGCGTAGTTCAGGCGCCCGGGCGCGTCGTCCGCCGCGCGCCAGACCTCCCGGCCGTCCTCGAGGTCGAGCACGCGGAGGACGTCCCGCTCGCCCGCCTCGCGGTCGAGGAGGTAGACGCGGCCGTCCCGGACCGCGGCGCCGCCGAAGCCGGGGCCGACGGGCGCCCGCCAGCGGACGGTGGGAGGCGGGGCGCCGTCGGCGATCGGGACCGCCGCGGCCGTGTCGTCGCGCTGCGGCCCGAGGAACTGCGGCCAGTCGCCGCCGACGGACGCCAGCAGGAGCGCGCAGGAGATCGCGAAGGGAGGGAGCACCGGGGCGACGCGCCTACTTGTGGTCGCCGTCGTGAGGCTCGCCGTGGTGCTCGCGGATGTGCTTCAGGTCCTCCTCCGAGAAGTACGCGGCGGAGAACTGGTCGATCAGCTTCCGCAGCTTCTCGCAGTGCTTCGAGTCGACCGTCTGCTTCGCCTTCATCGCCTGCACCAGCATCCCGTGCAGCGCCGTGATCTGCTGCAGGTAGCGGTCCTGGTCCTCGCCCGCGTCCTTCGGCTTGACGCGCTGGGTCATGAAGTACTGGGTGACGGTCTCCTGGATCTTCGACGCGTGGGCGTCCTTGTTGCTCACCCAGCGGACGACCTGGTTGATGCTCTGCGCGTCGTTCTTCCCGGAGAGCTCCCGGATCTGCTCCATCGACTTCTCGACGGTCTGCACGTCCTCGTACAGCAGCGTGATGCGGGTCTGGTCGCCGTAGATGCCGCAGGGGATCTCGCAGTGGGTGAACGCCGCGCCGGCGGCGGCGAGGACGAGGACGGTCGCGAGGACGGACTTGGCGGTCGACTTCATGGCTCGGGGGTCTCCATCGGAGCGGTCGGATGTTCTTCCTTCGATCCTACGGACGCCCGGCCCTCCCCGCAGGCGGATTCGACCGGGCGGGGCGGCGCGCCTCACACGTCGCTGGTCAGGACGAAGTCGAACGCCACGTCGTCGAGTCCGCGCGCGAGGACGGTGGCGCCGGCGGAAGGGACGAGACCGGCGTCCCGCAGCCTCGCCTCGAGCGGATCGCCCGCCAAGTGGCAGAACATGTGGGACGCGCCTTCCACCGGCGCCGACCGGCCTCCGTCGGCCGCCAGCGGGCCGACCTGGGCGTGGAGGAGCGGCATCGGGCGGCCGGTGCTCTCGAGGACGATCTCCTTCACGCCGGCCAGCGACGCCCAGGTCGGCGGTCGCCCGAACCGATCGGCCAGGAGCGGCGCCGCGACCGTCGCGTCCGGCGCGTCGAGGGAGTAGAGGCGCAGCGCGGCCGCCGCCCGGACGCCGTCGAAGAGTCGCGGCGCCAGACGGACGAGGCGGTTCGACCCGTCGGCGGCGTTCATGGAGACGCCGTACGCCGGCGCGTCGGGCGGCGCGTGGGCCTCGAACGCTTCGGCGAGCGGCCGGAGGACGCGCGCCCCGCGCCGACCCGGGGCGGCCTTCAGGTCGCAGAGGTAGTGGGCGTCCCGGCGGCCGCCGTCCCGGGTCGGGATCGAGCGGAGGACGGCCGTGAGGACGCCGGCGAGCCGTCCGTCCTCGAACGCCGCGAACGTGCGAGCCTCGCCGAGCCGCCGGAAGAAGCGGAACGGGTCGTCGCCGTGGTCGATCTCGAACCGGTCGGCGCCGAGCGGGTACCGGATCCCGCGTTCGAGGCGCCTGAGGAGGGGGGCGACGCGCGGCTCGTCGGCGCGGGAGAGGGCGACGACCTCCACGTCAGGCGCGCCGCGTCACCGGGCGCGGGTGTGGAGGCCGCCGTGGCCGTGGGAGGTCGCCATCCGACGTCCGCGCGCGCGGTGGAGGTCGCGGTAGAGGCGGTCGAACACGTACGCGCCGAGCCGCAGCCCCTGCTCGACGAAGTAGCGGTCCTCCTCCGACGCCTCGAAGAGCGGGCGGACGACGTCGAAGAAGTCCTGCGAGTGCCGGACGTCGAGCTCCTCGTGGAGGCGGTAGTGGACCAGCCGCTCCTCCGGGAGGAACCCGCGCTCGACGATCCCGCTCCCGATCCACCGCGAGACGTCGACGAACATCCGCTCGATCATCCCGAGCGCGGAGACCCCGACCACGTACTCGTCGAGGACGCACGCCCCGACCAGCGTCGTGTTGAACGCCCGGACCTCCGGCCAGAGCGCGCGGGCGTCGACTTCCGCCCGGGAGACGCCGGCGAGCCGGTCGAGGAGCTCGAGGAACGTCTCCCCGTGCATCAGGCGGACGTTCCCCTCGCCGTGCTCCTCCCAGACGTTCCGGAGCACCTCGACCCGCTGCGTCGGGTGGGGGATCTTCGCGGCGACGGTCGCCATCGGCCGGGAGAAGAAGATCACCGCGAAGTAGAACTGGATCTGCGTCTCGACGAAGTCGTCCTTCGAGAACGACCCGTCGCGGAGGGACTCGAAGTACGGGTTCTCGCGGTAGCCGCACTCGTCGAGGACGGCGTCGATCGTCCGGTCCATCGCTCTCCCTCCCGGCGGTCGGCCGTGTCAGGCCGGGTCGTCGACGAAGCCGACCCGGACGCGATCGTAGAAGAGGCTGCGGTCGCGGTCGAGCAGCGCGTCGGAGAGCGCGTCGTCGAACCGGATCCGCGGACCGAACGCCGGGGCGAGGTCGGCCGGGTGGTTCAGCTGGCGCCAGACGACCGCCGCGCCGGGCGCGAGCGACCGGGCGACCCGCTCTCCGAGCCGGTCGATGGCGTCCCGTTCCATCCAGTCCATGACGTTCGACAGCCCGACGTAGTCGTACTCCGAGAAGTCGTCGAGCTCCTCGAGCGACGACTGGACCAGCCGGGCGCGGCGCCGCTCGATCGGGCGGCCGAGATACGGCGGCGCGTGCTCGGCGAGGTACCGGCCGAGGAGGGCGTGGTGGAGGAACGGATTCGCGCGGGCGTCCTCGCGGAGGAGCCCCCGCTCGAAGACGCCCCGGAAGTGGGCGGGATAGCTCCCGGGCTCGGCGTGCCGCGTCGCGGCCGGCGTGAACATCGTCTCGAGCAGCGGGTCGGAGAAGAAGATCTCGAACGCGACCGGCCAGTACGGCGACGCGAACCACGCCTCGGGCCGCGCCGCCTCGTCCCCGGCGAAGAACGCGCTCCACGCGGCGGGGGGCGCCACGAACTCGTGGAGGAACCCGCGGAGCTGCCGGAACAGCGCCTCGAAGTTCCCGCACTGGCAGAGCCCCTCCGGGTCGTCGGTCCCGACGTTGAAGCGGGCGGGCCGGGCGGCCGGATCGAGCGCGGTGAGCGCGTCGAGCTTCCGCTCGACGAGATCGAGCTGGGCCGGGTTCGGGTCGACCAGCGTCACCGCCGTCCGGTCGGCGCGCGAGAGGATCTCGAACGCGGTGCATCCGCCGGACGCGACGAGCAGCGCCCGTCGCGCCTTCGTCCGGCGGAGCACCTCGAGGTCGACCTCCGCGTCCTCGCGGACGACCGCGAACTGGACGGTCCGACCCGGCAAGACGATCGTTACTCGATCGTCATCTCGAAGCCGTTCGAGTTCGAGAACCCGAGCGCGCCGCCCGGGTCCGCGACGAACGACTGGAACGTGACGGTCAGTCCGGTCGTCCCGGCGGGCAGCACGAGCGGGAGCTGGACCGCGCCCGCGCCGGCGCCGAAGCCGCCGAGCGGGATCGGCCCGACGAACGCCTGCAGCGGCAGGACGTTCAGCGTGCAGCCCGAGCCCATGAAGACCGCGGCCTGCTGGAAGCCGATCGCGAGGTACGACGTCGCGCCGCCGAGGCCGTTCTGCACCGAGAAGAGGACCTGGCTCCCCGGGGTCGGGTTGCCGCTGATGGAGAGCTCCGGCGTGAACCCGCCGGTCCCCGGGCAGCCCGAGCCGTACGACACGAGCGGGCCGGCCTGGAGGCGGACGAACGCGTCGCCGAGGTTCGTGCCGACCGCGTCCTTCAGGGTGAGGATCGCGTAGATCACGCCGGCGTCCGACAGCCAGAGGTCGTTCGCGTTGTACCCGCGGACGAACACGCCGTCGTCGAACTGGCCGTTCCCGTCGAGGTCGACCGGGTCGCTCTCGCGGGAGACGACGGCGCCGTTCAGGAGGAGCACGGTGTCGAGGTCGGCGTTCGCCTCGGACGTGTTCGTCACCATCGCCCAGTCGCCGACGCGGTTCAGGGTCAGCGCGGCGAAGCTGTCGCCGTAGTTCTCGCTGCCGCTGATCGGGTCGCCGGTCTTCGCGAGGAGGACGTTGTTCCGGACCGCCCAGTCGTCGTTGTTCGGGTCGTCGCCGCGCGCGACCCAGTCGCCGGTCGAGACCATGCGCGCGTCGAAGACGGCGGTCATGATCATCGTCGAACCGGCGACCGGCTGCCCTTCGCGGAGGACGACCGCGCCGTCGACGGCGAGGATGCCGTCGGCCGACGTGGCGGCGTCGGTGTCGCCGATCGAGTACCAGTGCGCGCCGTCCGGCGTGCCGCCCGTGCCGCTGAGGCTGAACGAGTCCCACGTCTCGCCGGCGATCGCCGAGACACCGGACTGGAGGAACCCGGTGTTGTCGAGGAAGTACGCCGGGTAGTTGAAGCTCGAGCAGTTCTGGATCGGCGTGTTGACGAACCCGATCTTCCCGTCGTTCCGGAGGTAGACCGAGCCGATCGAGTTCCCGATCAGCTCGTCGCCCGTCGGGTTCGACGCGATGTCCTGGAGGCCGAGCGCGGGGGAGCTCTCGGTCAGGACGACCGTGTGCGTCACGCCGTCGAAGAAGACGAGCTTCTCCTTGACCGACGAGACCCCGCCCTTGGCGCGCGCCGAGAAGGCGATGTTCCCCGCCTCGTCCCACGACACCGGGTTGCCGCTGTCGAAGAAGTCGTACAGCTCGCCGGGCTGACCGCCGAGGAACGGCTGGTCGTCCTGGAGGAACATCGTGCCGGTGAGCCCGCCGCCGAGCAGCAGGATCGAGTCGTTCGTCGAGCCCTGATCGGTGCGGCCCTTGACGACCCACTGGGAGCCGTCGTGGGAGACGTTCATGTCCTCGAGCGCGATGAAGCGCGCGACCGCGGGCTGGCCCGCCGAGTTCAGCGCGCCGGGGACGAGCGAGGTCGGGCTGGTGACGATCTCGCTGTAGACGACCTCGACGTCGCCGGCGACGGCGGACGACGAGAGCCCGAAGGTGAGGGCGAGGCCCAGGGAGAACAGGGGGGAGGGGGTGGTCGGACTCACTGCGAACTCCTTGCGTTCACAACTTGCGGTGGAGACCAAGGCGGGCATTCTACCCCGGTTTCGCCGGTCCACGGGGTCGACGGAAAAGTCGACGACCGGTCGCCGGCCTCGGAGGGCGGGCGGAGGTCCGGAGAAGCCCGGCTCCCGGGGGGAGGGCGGAGGGAGGGCGGAGGGAGGGGAGGGGGCGGGCCCGCGCGGGGGGGCGGGCCCGGCGGCGGGGTCAGTGCTGCTCGCGGCCGTCGTGCACGTGACCGTGCTCGATCTCCTCCGGCGTGGCGGGCCGGGTGGCGACGACCTTGACGTCGAAGTGGAGCGTGACGCCGGCGAGCGGGTGGTTGCCGTCGAGGACGACCCGGTCCTCCTCGACCCCGACCACCGTGACGACCTGCGAACCCTGGGCGCTGCGCGCCTCGAACTGCATGCCGACGACGATCTCCTCCTCGGCCGGGAGCTCGGTCCGCGGGACCGGCTGGACGAGCTGCTCGTTCCGCTCGCCGTAGGCGTCCGCCGGACCGATCTCCACGGAGAGCGCCTCGCCCTCGCCCTTCCCCTCGAGCGCCCGCTCGAGGCCCGGGATCAGCGTCCCGACGCCGTGGACGTACGAGATCGGCTTCCCCTCCTCGGTCGAGTCGAGGACGTCGCCGTCGCCGTCCTTCAGGGTGTACTCGAGCGTCGCGACGGTGTGCTTGGTGATCTGCAAGGCCGGTCCTTTCGGCTGGTGCGTGGGGGCCGGCCTCGCGGACCGACATCGGGCGTTCCGGACCCGATGATCGGGGAACCGCGGGATGGGCGCCACCCGGAAATCGACCGAGGGTCGCCCTCCGGTCAGGAGTCGTCGTCGTCGAACGCGTGGCCGGTCAGGAGGGCGCGACACCGCTCGATCGCGTCGTGCAGGCCGACCACGAGGAGGACGTCGTTCGGCTCGAGGCGGAGGTGCGGGCCGACGCCGTGGATCGCCTCCCCGTCCCGCACGACCGAGACGACCGACACCCCCGTGCGCGAGCGGAGGTCGAGCTCGCCGAGGGAGCGGCCGGTCACCGGCGACTCGCCGGAGATGAGGAGGGTGTCGACCGCGTTCTCGCCGAGCACCTCCCGCATGGCGTCGAGCGTCCGCTCGGGGGTCATCTCCTCGCGGAGGAGCTGGTACCCCTCGCGCCGGACCAGCGCCGCCTGGGCCGCGATGTTCCCGCGCGGCACGTGGAGCCGGCGGAGCACCCGGCTGAAGATCTCGATCGACGTCTCGAACTCCTCCGGGATCACCTCGTCCGCCCCGAGCTTCAGGAGATCCGGGCGCTCGGACATGAACCGGGTCCGGACGATGACGTGGATCGACGGCGAGAGGCGCCGCGCCGTCGACACCCCGCGGCGGGCGGAGCCGGGGTCGGAGATCGCGAAGACGATGATCTGCGCCCGCTGGATTCCGGCGTGGAGCAGCGTCTCCTCCCGGCTCGCGTCGCCGAACGAGATCGGGATCCCGGCCGCGCTCGCCGTCCGGACCGTGTCGACGTTCATCTCGAGGACCCGGTACTCGATCCCCGACTCGCCGAGGACCCGAGACAGGTTCTGCCCGTTCAGCCCGTACCCGACGATGACGACGACCGGCCCTCGCTCGGCCCCGGGGTCCGCCGCCTTCGCCGAGCCGCTCCGGCGACGCCGGTCGTCGACGGCCGAGGCGATGCGGATCAGGAAGGGGGAGAGGAACATCGTCAGGACGGCGACGGCGAGGAAGAGCTGGCTGCGGTCGCCGCCGAGCAGCCCGACCCGCTCGCCCTGGCGGGC
>JBICIB010000843.1:0-4487 GCA_043101415.1 Planctomycetota bacterium JB042
AGAAGCCGCCGCGGATCAGCATCTCGTTCCAGGACGAGGACATCCGCAACGTCATCCAGTCGATCGCGATGCAGGCGAACGCCAACATCGTCATCGCGCCCGACGTGAACGGGCTCGTGACGATGAAGATGGAGGACCGCCCGTGGCGGGTGGTGCTCGACGCGGTCTGCAAGACGCTCGGCTTCCACGTCGTCGAGGAGGATCACCTGGTCCTCCGGATCGTGACCGGCGCCGCGCTGATCGAGCAGCTCGAGACCCGGGTGATCGAGCTCCGGTACCTTCGGCCGCGGGCGACCTACGTCGCGCACATCAAGACCGACTTCGCGATCGGTGAGCCGAAGGCGCCGACGAACGACCCGAACGTCGACTTCCCGCTCCTCGGGGCGCTCCGGAAGCACCTGTCGCCGAACGGCGAGCTCGACTACTTCGACCGTCAGAACGCGATCTTCGTGAAGGACACGAAGCCCGTGCTCGACCGGATCGAGGAGGTCGTCACGCGGCTCGACGTCGAGCCGGCGGAGATCTTCATCGACGTGAAGTTCGTCACCACCTCGGAGTCGAACGGCGTCGACCTCGCGTTCGGAGCGGAGCAGCTCACCGCGACGTTCAACGGGGCGGCGATCCCGTCGAAGGTCCCGTTCAACCTCGGGCCCGGCGGCTTCGACGACGACATCTTCCCGAGCTCCACCGACGACTTCGCGAACTTCGCGGAGGGTCCGTTCGGCGGCGCCTTCGTCGACGACCTGATCCTGAAGACGGGCCTGCTCGACTTCCGGAACGTCCGGCTCGCGGTGCGGCTGAACCAGAACTCGAACAGCGTCGACGTCGTCCAGGCGCCGAAGCTGATCACGCTCGACCACCAGGAGGCGACGGTCTTCGTGGGCGACCTCATCCGCTACGCGGAGTCGTCGGCGGCCACGAACCAGGCGGGCGGCCTCGCGTTCGCCATCCAGGAGGCCGAGAACTCCCCGGTCGAGACCGGCTTCCAGCTCCTGATCATCCCGCACGTCGTGCCGGGGACGAACAAGATCCTGATGACGGTCATCCCGCAGGCGAAGTTCCTCTCCGGGACCAGCGACCCGAACCTCGAGGGGTTCAACCTCTTCACGAGCGGAGAGTCGTCGATCTCGCTCCCGCAGATCACGTCGCAGACCGTGGTGACGAACATGATGCTCGAGAGCGGGCAGACCGGCGTCATCGGCGGCCTCGTGAGCGACCGCGTGTCGAAGATCACGAACAAGATCCCGTGGCTCGGCGACCTGCCGTACATCGGGTTCTTCTTCCGCCGCACGCAGGACAGCGAGCTCCACAGCAACCTGCTGGTCTTCCTCACCCCGACGATCATCCGCGGATCGAAGCAGAGCCAGGAGAGCCTCGACGAGCTCCTCGCCCAGTCGAACTCCCGGACGCAGGAGGAGTGGGAGGAGATCATCCAGAACCTCGAGCTCGCGGACGAAGCGACGAACGCGCAGAACTGACCTCCTGACCACGCCCGCCCGACCGTCTCCCGGTCTTCGCAGGTGCGCCCGCCCGGGCGCTCCAACCCCCGCGAAGGCTGGGAGATGGGTCGTCTCGGGCCGGTTTCTGCTTTGGACCGCGCCCCGGAACGCCTAGATTCGACGTGCCGCGACGATGCACCGCGAGTGCGGGGCGGTCGCGGCGTCGAACCTGACCAGATTTCGCGTCCCGCACCCCGGACATGCGTTTCGAGGGACCGGACGCGGGGGCCCGAGGCCCGAGACCAAGACGAAGGACGGTCCGGCGCCCCGCCCAAGCGGATGAACCGAACCGCGGCCCGGACCGCGGACGTGTCGTCGTCGAACGGCGGGCCGGCGCCCCTCCCGCGCCGACCGGACGCCGGACGTCGACGCGGCAGGGAAGGAGCGGGAGGAGGAGACGAAGGGCCACCCGTTCGGCGGTCGGAGACCTCCGATAGCGAACGAGCGGCGCTCGGGCCCCCGGGGTTCGATCGGCCGGCAGACCGCACCGATCGAGCGTTCGGGTCGTCCCGCCGCCCCCCGTGTGAGAACGGGTCGGCGGTCCGTCTCCGTGGCGCGGAACCCCGAGGCCCTCGCGGCCGCGGGGGACGCGCCCGCTCCCGTGCCGGTCCGACCGCCAGGGCGGGGCTCCTCGGACGAACCGGGAGCACACATGTCCCAGAAGATGCTGATCAATGCGAGCGAGCCGGAGGAGATCCGGGTCGCCATCGTCGAGGGGAGCATCCTCGAGGAGTACTACGTCGAGCGGATGTCGGTCGAGTCGGTGCTCGGCAACATCTACAAGGGGCGCGTCACGAACGTCGAGCCGTCGATCGGCGCGGCGTTCGTCGATTTCGGGGGGCCGCGCCACGGCTTCCTGCATGTCTCCGACGTGTTGGAGACCCCGATCTTCGAGCGCGAGAAGAAGGCCGCCGCGGAGGCGGAGGCCGGCGAGGGGGACGGCGCGGAGGAGGAGGCGACGGCTCGGGCGGAGGGGGTCGACGCCGGGAACGGCGGCCTCGAGGAGGTCGCGGGGGCCGAGGAGGGCGACGTCGACGTCCACGCCGAGGAGGCGGACGACGCGGAGATCGAGGCGGCGCGCGACGACGACGCTGACGGCGCGGAGGCCGGCCCGTCGGCCGAGGCCGCGGCGGAGGCGGAGACCGCCACCGCCGTCGAAGAGGCGCCCGAGCCCGAGGGCGCGGACCTCGACGCGCCCGCGGACGAGACGGACGAAGCGGACGCCGTCGGCGTGAACGGGGCGGAGGCGTCCACGGACGCCGCCCCGGCCGAGGAGGAGGGCGGCTCCGGCCGCGGCGGCCGTTCGCGGCGGCGGGGGGGGCGCGGCCGCGGCGGCGCCGGGAAGTCGGCCTCGAAGGCGCGCGAGAACCCGAACCCCCAGGAGGGCGCGAAGCGCCGGAAGAACCGCAGCATCGCCGATCTGCTGACCAAGGGGCAGGAGGTGATCGTCCAGGTCACGAAGGACGGGATCGGGACGAAGGGGCCGACGCTGACGACGTACGTGTCGCTCCCCGGCCGCTACCTCGTGCTCATGCCCGGTCTCGACCGGAAGGGGGTCAGCCGGAAGATCGACGACGGGAAGGAGCGGGACCGCCTGAAGAAGGTGCTCGGCCAGCTCGACACCCGGGACGGCCTCGGGTTCATCGTCCGGACCGCGGGCGTCGGCCAGACCCAGCGCGCGCTCCAGAAGGACTACAAGTACCTCACCAAGCTGTGGGACGAGGTCGAGAAGAACGCCCGCGAGGGCGGCCACGGGAAGTGCCTCTACCGCGAGAGCGACCTGGTCATCCGCACGATCCGCGACGTCTACGGCCCGAACACCGGCGACATCATCATCGACCACGAGGACTGCGCGCGCCGGGCGCGCGACTTCCTCGCCATGGTCACGCCGCGGGCGGTGAAGCAGATCAAGCTGTACGACGGCGAGCGCCCGCTCTTCTCGGCGTACGGCATCGAGGAGGAGATCGGCCGGCTCTTCAGCCACCGCGTCGAGCTCCAGTCCGGCGGCTCGCTCGTGATCGAGCAGACCGAGGCGCTGGTGGCGATCGACGTCAACTCGGGGCGCTTCCGCGACGAGGAGGACCTCGAGGAGACCGCGTACAAGATCAACCTCGAGGCGGCCGACGCGATCGCGAGACAGCTCCGGCTGCGCGACCTCGGCGGCGTGATCGTCGTCGACTTCATCGACATGCGGACCGAGAAGCGGCGCCGGGCGATCGAGCGCGCCTTCAAGGGGGCGCTCCGGAACGACCGGGCCCGGATCAAGGTCGCCCGGATCTCGCCGTTCGGGACGATCGAGATGACCCGCCAGCGGGTCCGTCCGTCGCTCCGCCACTCGATCTTCCACCGCTGCCCGAGCTGCCGCGGCGCCGGCTACGTGGCGACCCGGGAGACGTTCGAGCTGAACCTGATGCGTCAGATCAAGCTGCTGCTCGCGCGGAAGAACGCGGGGCTCGAGGTCTTCCTGAACCCGGACAACGCCGAGTACATCTGGAACCGGAAGCGTGGCCGGCTCCTCGAGCTGGAGACCGAGGTCGACAAGCCGGTCCATCTCCGCATCGAGGCGGAGCTGCGCGGGGACGAGTTCCGCATCGTCCCGCTCGACGCCAAGCGCGCCGCCCAGCTCTGACCCGCCGGGAGGGGGGCGTCCGGCCTCCTTCCCGGCGCCGTTTTTCCCTTCCCAGAGCCCGGCCCCCCTGGTAGCTTGCCCGGCTCGTTTCTCCACAGGAGGTTGTGGTGTACGCGATCATCCGGGACGGTGGACATCAGTACCGCGTGGCCGAAGGGGACACCATCCTCATCGAGCGGACCGGTCTCGAGCCGGGTTCGACGTTGAGCTTCGGCGAGGTGCTGTTCGCCGACGGCAAGGTCGGGGCGCCCGTCGTGGACGGCGCCTCGGTCGAGGCCGAGGTCGAGGGGCTCCACAAGGCCGACAAGATCTACGTCTCCAAGTACAAGCGCCGGAAGAACTACCGTCGCCGCTTCGGC
>JBICIB010000844.1:0-9154 GCA_043101415.1 Planctomycetota bacterium JB042
GGCGACCTCGCCGCTCGCCCGGTCGGACGCGGCCGGCGCCTTCTCGACGCCGGTCGCGGCGTCGTTCTCGCTCGCGAACCCGCTCGGGACGAGGATCGTCGCGACGCACGACGCGCGGACGATCGAACGGATGATCGACATGGACCTCTCCTCCGGGGACGCGGCGGGACCGCCACGAGCGGGCGGTCCGGGAGCAGCGCGGGAGGCCGAGGGTACGGGGGATCCGGCGAAGCCGTCAAGCGAAGCCGGCGGCGGCCGGCGCTACGGAGGGAGGTCGGCGCGCAGGGCGTTGCTGAGCGCCACCCCGCAGACGGCGGCCGGATCGGAGACCGCGATCTGCAGGTGGAAGCTCTGCCCGTTCAGCTCCGGCGGCCACGCCGTCCACGCGAGCGCCACCCCGCCGGCGGCGTCCGTGACGAACGGCAGGCTCCAGTGGACGGGGACCGGGACGAGGGTGCCGCACGCGAACGGCGTCGGCGTGCTCGTGAACGAGTGCAGGAGGAGCGCCGGCGAGAGCGACGCGGCGGACGTCAGGGTCACCGCGCCGGGCGAGCCGACCTGGAGCGAGCCCGACCCCGCGAGGAGCGGCACGCCGCCGCCGCCCGCGAGCCCCGAGCCGAGGTCGTGCCACGGCGGCGGCGGGACCTGACGGAACCAGGAGACCCCGCCGGCGTGCGCCACCACGACGTCGGGGAAGCCGTCGCCGTCGAGGTCCGCGGGCTCGGCGACCTGGCCGAGGCTCGTCGGGGCTCCGACGGTCCGACGCGAACCGAACCCGCCGGCGCCGTCGTTCTCGTACCACGAGGCGCCGGTGCCGTCGGCGACGAGGACGTCGAGGTCGCCGTCGAGGTCCGGGTCGAACGTCCGCACGTCGATCCCCGGGTGATTCTCGGTGGCGACGAGTCGGGTCGGCCCGAACGCGCCGCCGCCGAGGTTCTCGTACCAGTGGACCTCCTTGTCCCAGCCGAGGGACGACGCGGAGAGGACGTCGAGGTCGCCGTCGCCGTCGACATCGGCGACGTCGACCGCGAGCGCGCCGTCCGCCTGGGCGTTCAGGACCCGCTTCGGTCCGAACGCTCCGGTCCCGGCGGTGTTCTCGAACCACGCGACCTCGTCCGACGCGTACGACGCCGCGACGAGGTCCGCGTCGCCGTCCCCGTCGAGGTCGGCGGGGATCAGGTCGCGCACGCCGATCGCCTGGTCGGTCGCCAGGAACCCTCCCGAGAAGCCGCCGAACGCGCCGGGGGCGCCGAGCTCGACGGAGATCTTCGGGGAATCGCTCGAGTAGAAGAGGTCGAGGTCCCCGTCCCCCTCGACGTCCGCGATCGAGAGACCGGTCGCGTCGCCTCCGACCGACGGGGCGACGTCGCCCTGGAACGTGCCGTTCCCGACGTTCCGGTATCGGGCGATGCGATAGTCGCTGCCGAGACTCGGCGTGTACCAGTCCGCGGCGACGATCAGGTCGAGGTCGCCGTCCTGGTCGTAGTCGAGGCTCCTCGCCCGGAGCGCCGACGTCGGCGGGTTCGGCAGCGCCTGCGGCGGCCCGAACGTGCCGCCTCCGAGGTTCTCGTATCGGACGAGGGGCGGGCTCCCGAGCCGGCAGGCGACGAGGTCGAGGTCCCCGTCCCCGTCGAGGTCGGCGACGTGGAGGTCGCGAAGGTTCGAGCCGAGGGGATCGATCACCAGCTCGGGACCGAACGTCGCGCCGGCCTCCGCGCGACCGGCGGTCGCTCCGAGCAGACACGGCAGGACGAACAGGGCGGCGGCGACGACCGGGCGAATCGGGCTCGGCATGACTCACCTCCTCGGGTGAGAGCGTACCCGACGGGCGGCCCGGCCGCCCGTCGAACGAGTCGACCGGGGCCGCCGCCGCGCCGCCCGGCTCGGGGACGGCGCTCAGAGGTCGAAGTGGAGCGCCCGGAACGCGGGCTCCGTGTCCGGGAAGCTCCACTGCATCCATCGATCTTTCGAGGGTATCGCTCCGGACGGCGGAACCGGGATCTCGAACACGCAGGGGCCGCCGCCGCAGTCGAGCGTCGGGCCCCCCGCCTGCGGGTCGTGCTGGACGACGGCCTCGAGGGAGAGCGTGAGCGTCGTCCCCACCCCGAACGGTCCCGGGAGCGTGAAGTCGACGTCCGCGACCCCGCTCGCGTCGGTCGGGGCCGAGACCAGGAACGGGCCGTCGAGGCCGAGCAGCCTGGAACCGCCGCCGTAGGTGATCCTCACGCCGTCGGCGACCGTCGCGCCGGTCGTCGTGTACGCGTCGAGGACCGCGGCGGGCTCGTCCGTCACGACCCGGAACACCGCGACGCCGTTCGCCACGGGGCTCGTGGAGAACGGGTCGCGCTTCTCTCGAATCGTGATCCGGGCCGCCCCGACGAAGTTCCCGCCGACCACGCTCGCCGCGGTCCAGTGCAGGTCCTCGACGACGAGCTGCCGGCTCTCCCGGGACCCCAGCGTGAACGGCTCGGTCTCGAACAGTCCGGCGTGCGCGTACGTCTGCTGGTTGCCGGCCCGATCGGTGACGGTGACGGTCACCGAGTGCGGCACCGGCGAGGTCCCGTCCGGATCGGGGCGGAGGTGGGTCAGCAGCACGCTGTGCAGCTTCGAGTACCCCACCGGCTCGATCGTGCGGACCTGCGCTCCGTCGTCGACCACGATCGACGCCGTCGTGTACTCGTCCGTCTCGAAGATCAGACGCGCGACCTTCGCCGTCTTCCACGGCACCCAGAGCGTGCGCGGCGCGTTCAGCAGGAACTGCGGCGGCGTCTGGTCGGCCGGATCGACGGCGGCGACGAGCGGCTGCGGATCGACGAGGTTCGGGACGCCGTCGAGGTCCCGGTCGATCGACATCCCCTCCGCCATCCCGAGCGGCCAGCCGACGAACACGCTCGTCTCGACGCCGAGGTTCGCGATGAAGTCCTGGAACGTGCGCGTGCCGTCGGCGGGATCCTCCGAGCGGAAGAGCCCGGCGTTCCGGTCGTAGAACCAGGCGCGCCGGGCGAGGAGCGGGCCGGAGCCGACGAGGTGCTCGCCGTAGACGGCGATCCCGCAGTTCCGGGCGGCGACCTGCGCGAGGAGGTAGGCGCGGACGTCGTTCGCGTTCGCCGGAGTCATCCGCGCCGCGGACTGGGCGGCGGGCGCCAGCCCCTGGTCCCACTGGTGGCCGAGCGCCGAGATGGCGTCGTGGATCGCCGGGTTCTGGCCGAGGAAGTTGCTGACGAGCTTCACGAACGTGTGGAAGTCCGGGACCATCCCGGCGTGGCTCAGGCCCGAGCCGAGGAACGCGCGCTCGTCGACCGGGTCGGGGGAGACGAGGCCGGTCACCGACTTCGACAGCGCCACGATCGACTGCTGGCGGCGCCAGATCTCCTGGAACGACGCGATCTTGAAGCTGCCCCGCTTCGGGAGGTGGCCGGCCGACACGTCCGGGTAGATGTCGTTCAGGGTCCCCTTCGGCATCGAGTGGCAGTCGTTGCACGTCTGCTCGCCGAGGAACACCTTCTCCTCGAACCACGCGGTCTGCCCTTCGGTCGCCCGCGCGCTTCCCGGCGCGTTGGCGACCGGCGGCTGGATCGCGTCGTCGAGGACCCGGTCGCGGCTCTGGAACGGGTTCGAGCGGTTCTGGAGCGAGAAGACGAACGCCCGGAAGTCGGCGAACGCGTCGTCGAACGACGGCGACGTCGCGTCGACCGCGCCGCCGAGGAGGCCGGCGAACGCGCCGCGGAAGTCGGAGAGGTGCGCGCGCTCCCCCCGCCAATGGAGCGGCTGGGTCGCCTCGATGCCGCGCAGCGTCTGCGTCAGCATCGGCCCCTTCTCGTCGGAAGGACCGGCCGAGAGGTCCCAGACCAGCAGGTCGGACCCTCCCTCGACGTGACAGGTGGCGCACGAGAGGTTGTTGTTCAGGGAGAGGGACGCGTCGTAGAACAGCTCGCGCCCGCGGCGCACCGGCGCCGGGGTCGGGTCGTGGCTCAGCGCGTGGCTCCGGACGAACGCGCCGAGCGGGTGGTGGACCCGCACCTCGTTCGTCCCGGAGCAGTAGACCCAGAGTCCGGTCTTGTCGGCGTTCAGGTGCAGTCCGCGGGGGATCGACCCGTCCGGCAGGTCCCACTCGACGAGGCCGACCCCCGAACTCCGGATCAGCATGACGTTGTCGGTCAGGAGGCCGGCGACGAACGCGACGCCGTTCGCCGCGAACGTGATCGCGTACGGCTGCCCCACGGTCCGGGAGGGGTCGACCGTCTGCCCCGAGGGATCGAGGAGGCGGTCGAGGTCGAGGTCCTGGTGGGCGCCGGCCGAGCCCGACAGGTCGACGATCGTGGCGTGGTTGCTGGCGAAGACGCCCTTCAGGGCCGGCTCGGTCGGCAGGGCCGGGTCGGCGTTCCTCGCCTTCGTGTTGAGCTGCCAGAACCTCCCGTCGAACGGGTTGAAGCCGTTGCCGAACTGCACGGCGCCGACGCCCGTCGCCACGGCCTGCGCGGTCCCCGTGACCGGGTCGATCCGGAACAGGTCCTCGTCCGGAAGCGTCTCGTCGGGGAGGGTGTTCCCGGAGAGGTCGGCCACCACGTCGGCGGCGAGCCGGCCGTTCGGGTTCTCGACGCCGTCCGTGTCGTGGTGCGCCAGCGTGCCGTTCCCGGAGAGCATCGGCGACACGATCACCCGCCCCTCGTCGTCGAGCGCCAGGAAGAGGGGATGCTTCAGACGGAGGCCGGGCGTCGTCGCCTCCGAGTACCGATCGCTCACCTGCCGGGTCACGAGGTCGACCCGGACGACCTCGTCGGTGCCGGAGCACGACACGAACGCGTGCTCCGTGCTCTCGTCCACCACGATGTCCGCCGGTTCGGCCGGCAACGCGATCACGGCGCGGAAGGCGCCGCCGGGCGTCATCGTGACGAGCACGTCGCTCCCGGCGCAGACGACGAGGAGTTCGGGGTCGTCCTCGGGCGCGTTCGGGTCGCCGTCCCACCAGGCGATCGAGACCGGGCCCCACGGGACGGGATGCACCGCCGGGACGTTCGAGTCGTCCACGAAGTGCTCGACCGTGTTGTTCGGCGTGTTGACCACGTACAGATCGGTCGACTCCCCCTCGTCGCCGCCGCGGACGACCATCGGCCGCACCGGGACGAGGTTGAGGTTCACGAACGAGCCCTCGACCCGGTCGAGGACGGCGTACTCCGCCGTCTCCGGGGACTGGGACCGGACGGGTGCGGCGAGCGTGAGCACGGCGAACGCCACGCGAAAGATCGGGGTTCTCATCGGTGTCTCCGAGCCTCGAACGGGCTCGGTTCACGTCGACGACCCGGCCGCGCGTTTCGTCGTTCGCCGAAAGAAATCCCGCCGCCCCCCCGCCACGATTACCCTGGCGCCGGATCGCACGCGCCGTTCGCCGCCGGAGCCCGCTTCGATTTCCTCCGTTCCCCGGAAACTCCAGGCCAGGGACAGGACGTCCACCGACCGGTCGGCCGCGCACGCGGCCGACCACGAGCTGGTCCGGGCCGTGTTCGCCCGGGACGTCGACGCGGTCGACCGCTTCCTCGAGCGGCTCGGTTGCGTGCGTCGGATGCTGGCGGCGCAGAACGCGGGGTACGGACGCCCGCTCACCGACCACGAGCTCGAGGACCTCGAGCAGGACGTGCTCACGGTCGTGTGGCGCAAGCTCGATCGCTTCGACGGCACCTGCGCGCTCGAGACCTGGGTCTACCGCACGGCGCACTTCGAGCTCCTGAACGGACTGCGCCGCAAACGCAGGCAGCCGGCCGCGATGAACGAACTCGACATGCTCGTGCCGGACGACTCGTTCGACCCCCGCGAGCACGCGGAGGCCGCGCTTCGCGCGCTCGAACGCCTCGGGCCGCCCGCGGACCGGATCATCCGGATGAAGCACTTCGAGCACCTCGGCTTCGAGGAGATCGCCGACCGTCTCGGCACGCCGACGAACACCGTCAAGACGCGGTACTATCGCGGGCTCGAACGTCTCCGCGTCCTCATGCGACAGGCGGGCGGGGAAGGATCTCCATGAGCGACGAGCCCGTCTCCGCCGACGAGGCGCTCCTCCAGCGCATCCTCCTGGGCGAGGTCGACCCCCGCTCCGACGCCGCGCGGGAGCTGTTCGAGCGGGCGCCCGAATCCCGCCGGCGCCTGCGCGAGCTCGTGGAGGTCCGCGCGACCCTCGACCACCTCGGCGCGGCCGAGGAGCGGGCGGGCGCCTCTCCGGACGCCCCTTCGGCGGCGATCGAGCAGCTGCGCGGGGAGATCCTCTCGCCCACCCCGGAGCGGCGAGGCCCGCCCGAGGGCTCGCGCCGCGCGTGGTGGATCGCGATCGCCGCCGGACTCGTCCTCGCCTCCCTGCCGCTCCTCGTCGACCGGGACGACGGGCCGGGCGACGGACTCCTCGGGCCGGAACCGAGCGACCTCCGACCGCGCGGCGAGGTCGAGGCGTTCGAGGAGTTCCGCTGGCGGACCCCCCTCCCCGCGGGCGGCCGGTACCGCGTCCGGGTCGAGCCGCTCGGGGTCACCTCGCCGCTCCTCTCCCGGCCGGTCTGGAGGCCGGGGCCGGACGTCCTCGCGCGGCTGCGGGACGAGCGTGAGATAGTCTGGGGGGTGTGGGTGGTCGACGCGAACGGAGACGAGACGCCGGTCGGCGAGCAGCGGGCCTGGCGATCCTCGCGCTGATCGGCGCGGGCGCGCGCGTCGCCCCGCTCCTCGCCCAGGATCCGCCCGCCGACGGGCAGGATCTCCGGGCCGAACTGAAGGCGCGCTACGGAGACCTCGTCGACGCCGATCCGAGCGACGACGAGGGCGCCCGCGCCGCGATCGAGGCGATCCTCGAGAAGGCCGAGCGGCGCCGGGCCGCGTCCGAGTCCGGGGACCCCGCGCTCGCGGAGACGGTCGTGCTCGCGGCGAGGATCCTCGCGCGGGAGACCGCCGACCCGACGCGGCGCGGCGAGCTGCTCCGGACCGCGTTCCTCGCGGCGGAGGCGGCCACGTCGGGACGAACCCTCGCCCGCGCCGCGATGGAGTGGGCGGACCACCTCGGGAACCGAGGGCGACCCGGCGACGCGATCGATCTGCTGCTGCGCTCCCTTCCCCGGATCGAGCCGACCGACGCGGCGAGGGCGAAGCTGCTCGTCCGGCTCGCCGGACACCTCTGCGCCGCGGGTCGGTTCGACGAGGGCCGGCGGCGCCTCGACGAGGTCGAGCCCTCCCTCGATGCCGAGGGCGACCATCGCAGCACCGCCGTCGACGCGGACGCGATCCGCGCCCAGTGCTTCCTCGGCCTCGGGCTGCCCGATCGAGCCGTGCGGTGGTCGGAGCGAGCCGTGGAGCGGGCGGCCCACCCGGGGGTCGGGGCGGCGTCCCGCGCCGGCGCCCGCCTCACCGCGATCAACGTGGCGCTCGCGAGGGACGACCACTCGGGCGCGGCCGACCTGGCGGACGCGGCGCTGAGACCGCCGGCGGGCGACGCGATCCCGGCCGCGCACCGCGCGATGTTCCTGGTCCGCCGGGGCCAGGCGTCGGCGGAGCTCGAACGAGACGACCCCGAACGCGAACCCCGCGCCGCGCGGACCCTGCGAGAGGCGCTCTCGCTCGACGGACTGACCGCCTCCGATCGGACGATCGCCACGCTGACGCTCGCGGAGCTCAGCGGACGCCGCGGCCGATGGTCGGAGATGGCGGACTGGCTCGACGCGGCCGCGGGGGAGTTCGCGATCGCGTCGCCGGTCGGGCAGGGACTGCTGCTCGCGACGCGGCGCGCGGCCCTTCGCACCGAGCACGCGCTCGGGACGGGGGACGCGGAGGCCGCGCGGGCGAACCTCGAGTCGCTCGCCGCCCACTTCACGCGCCTGCTCGACGAGTGGGCCGCGACCCCGCTCCGGCCGGGCGGAGTGGGGTTCCTCCACTTCGGATCGCGCCGCGCGATCCTGTCGGCCCTGGTCCGCGCCACGTGCCTCGTCCGCCCCGGCGAGGAGGGCGTGCGCATCGCGTTGGAGACCGTCTTCCGGGCGCAGGCGCTCGGCTCGGTCAGCCGGTCCCGCGGCGCGACCCCGTGTTCCGTCGACGAGGTCCGACGACGCCTCCTCCGTCCCGACGAAGGCCTGCTCGTCCTGCTCCCGGCTCCCGACCGGACCCACGTCCTCGCCCTCGACCGAGCGTCCGCGCGTCACTTCGAGATCGACGTGAACGTGCGGCGTCTCCGCGAGCGGACACGGCGGTTCGTCGGGAACGTCCGACGTCCGCCGGCGCGGCTCCTCCCGGCGACGCGGGAGCGACGGCGCCGGGAGCTCCGGGAGGACGGGGAGTGGCTCGTCGCGCGGGCCCCCGACGAGCTCGGGGACGTGATCTCGGGGTGGCGTCTCGTCACCATCAGCGGGAACGACCTCCTCGGCGGCCTCGTGTTCGAGGCGCTCCCGGTCGGGGAGTCGTGGCTCGGGGTCGAGAAGGCGATCGGCTACCTCCCGTCCGTGCCGCTCGGACTGGTGGCGACGGAGACTCCCTCGCGAGAAGGGGCGTTCGATCGCGCGCTGGTCGGCGCGCCGCGGCCGGCGAGCGCCTGGCGCGACCGCTTCGCTCCGCTCGTCCTGGGGAGCGACCGGATCGAGCGGCTGCTCGGCCCGACGGCCCCGGGCGCGACCCTCGTCCGGACCGGCGACGACGCCACGCTCCCCGCCCTCGGGGACGCGGCGAGGAGGGCGGCGAACACGCTCCTGATCTGGACGCACGGGACGTACGACCCCGAGCGCGAGCGGCCCGCCGGGCTCCTGCTCTCGCCGACCGACGACGGGGGGCCGGGGGTGGCGTACGCCGACGACCTCGAGGCGATCTCGCCGCCGCCGCTGGTGGTGCTCGCGGCGTGCGGGGCGGCGCGCGGGCCGCTGCGGCGCGGGGAGGACGGGATCACGACGCTGGTCGGCGCCTTCCTCTCCGCCGGAGCGCGGACCGTGATCGCGCCGTCGGCGGACGTCGAGGAGGAGGCGACGTTCCGGCTCCTCTCGAGGTTCCACGAGCGCGTCCGCCGCGGCGACCCGCCGGCCGAGGCGCTCCGCGCGGCGCGCTCGTGGAACCTCGAGAGGAGCCGGAACGTCGCCTCCTCCTCGACGTCCGCCGACGGCGCGATCACGGTCCGCGCTCCGGCGGAGAGGAAGGAGATCGGAAG
>JBICIB010000845.1:0-6545 GCA_043101415.1 Planctomycetota bacterium JB042
GGCGGGCGGGGGGGGGTCGTCGCGGTCCCGCGGCCCGGTCGCCGGCGCCGGGGGCGGCGCGACCCGGCCGTTCGCCGGGTCGACGACGTCGTGGCCCACCGACGGTTCGGCCTGCCGGGCCGTCGCCGACGCGGCCGCGACGAGCACGAGCAGGCCGGCGACGAGGAGGCGGGTCATCGGGCGGCGGCCCCGAACGCGCGGAACACGTCGTCGAAGGTCGGCTCCCCCTCGCGGTCCTCCTCCGGAGCCCGCGCCGGGGCCGGCTCCTCGGTCTCGAGCACCGGGTCGACGCTGGCGAGGAAGTGGATCCCGCGCTCGGAGTTCCCGATCAGGTACCGGCGGTCGCCGCAGCGCACGAGGTGGATCAGACGCCGGCCGCCGAGCGGGACGGTGTCGACGACGCGGACCTGGCCGTTCTTCGGGCCGGTCTTCGCCCCGCGCTTCACCAGGAGGAGCGTGGCGGCGAGGAGGGCGACCAGGAAGACCGTCACCGTGCCGAGCCCGTCGAACGCGGGCGCGAGCCCCGGCATCGCGGGGGCGGAGGCGCCGGCCGGGGGCTCGCGCCGGAGGCCGAGCGCCGGGGCGGCGGCTCCGGCCTCGCCCGACGCGCCGGGGGGCGAGTCGACGGCCGGAGGCTCCTCCGGGACGGCGGCCTCGGCCTTCGCCCGGGCGGTGGGGGGGCGTCCGTCGGACGCGACCGACCCGGCGAGGACGCCGGCCACGGCCGCGAGGACGGAGAAGATCAGGACCCGACGGAGACCGGCTCCGGCGGGCTTCGCGCGCACCACTTCGTTCATGTCACCACGCTCTGCGACGGGTCCGACGCCGCCGCTCGCGGCCTCGGTCGTCGGAGACGTGGTCGGCAAGAACTGCCGTCCGGCTTGAGACGGACGGAAAGTTCTTCCGGACCGGCGGTCGCGCCCGGGGAGCGTCGACCCGGGCGGGGCGTGGTGCGTTCAGCGGGTCAGGTCGAGGCGGGACCCTCCGAGGTCCGGCGCGGTCCGCCCGCGCTCGCGGCGGCGCCGCCGCACGCGGGCGAGGTCGCGGCCGACTCCGTCGCGGATCACGACGAGGTCGTCGATCAGCCCCTGGAAGCGGCTCATCACCTGGTCGAGGCGTGCGCGGACGTCCGGGAAGCGGGACGCGTCGAGCGCGGCGCCCGACGCCGCGGCGCGGAGCGCGGCGACCCGGGCGAGGACCGGCTCGATCGAGCGCGGGTCGTCGGCGTCCGCCCGGTCGAGGGCGTCCCCGAGGGACCCGATCGCGCGCTCGACGGCGCCGAGGTCGCGGTCAGACATCGCAGCCGGAGGCGTGGATGGCATCGAATCCCTCCTTCAGGGTCGAGAGGAGTCGCTCCGCGTGCTCGACCGCGGCGAGGTCGGGCGCGGTCGTGGGGCGGAGGAGCTGGGTCAGGACGAACTCGTACAGGGCCGACAGCTGCTCGGCGATCTCGCCGCCCCGCTCGTGGTCGAGCGCGCCGAGGAGCTCGGCGACCAGCGCGGACGCCTTGCCGACGTGGGCGCGGAAGCCGTTCGCGTCGTCGTCCCGGCCCGCGCGGCGCGCCCGGTCGAGCGACGTCAGGGCGCCCTGGTACACCTTCACCACGAGCCCGACCGGACTCTCCGTCAGGATGCTCTCTCGCTGGTAGGCGGCGGCGTGGGACTGGTTCATGGTCGCGGTCATGCTCTCCTCGTTCAGAGTCCGAAGCCGATGGTGCCGACGTACGCCTGCTGGCTCTGGAGCTGCCCGATGAGCTGCTCGAGGGCGGCGAAGCGGAGGCGCAGGAACTCCTCGTGGGACTCGAGCTGGTCCTCGAGGTAGTCGACCTTGTCGTCGATGTCCTCGATGTTCGTGTTGAGCGTGTCGAGGCGCCCCTTGATCAGGCCGGAGACCGGGTCGAGGATGTCGTCGAGGAGCGCCTCGGCCTTCACGAAGAAGCCGTCGGCGCCGATGGTCAGCTCGCCGGTTCCGGGGGCGTCGCCGGAGTAGAGGACCTTCACGCCCGCGAGGGAGGAGCTGTCGGCGGCGGTGAGGAACTGCCCCTCGCCGGTCGCCGCCTCGCCGTTGATCGTCCCCTGGACGTCGAGCCCGGTGGCGGCGACGCCGGCGGCGCCGACCCCGCTCTGGCTGAGCGCGGAGAGGTTCGACGACACGGTGAAGCTCGAGGCGGAGCCGTAGGCGCCGGCGTCGAACTGGAGCGTCCCGCCGTCGTTCGAGGCGGTGACGTCGATCCCCGCGGCCGAGAGCGCGTCGTTCAGCTTGTCGACGGCGGTGTCGATGTCGTCGCCGGCCGCGAGCTCGACGTCGACGCTCTCTCCGTCCTGCGTGATCGTGATCGTCTCGTCGGTGAGGAGGCCGGCGCCCGAGAACGCCGACGAGGCGGCGCCCGAGGCCTTCGTCGCGGCCTGCGTGATGTCGATCGCGTACGTCCCGAACGCGACGGAGTCGGGGACCGTGTAGAGCGCCAGGTTGTTGCCGGTGACGAAGTCGCCCTTGGTGGTCAGCAGCCCCACGACCTCGTCGAGGTCCTCCTTCGCCGCCGCGTCGAAGTCGGCCTCGTCGAAGGAGAGCGTGCCGTCGGCGTTCAGTTCGATGCCGATCGATCCGAGCGTCGAGAGCGAGCCCCCGGGGAAGCCGCCGGAGGAGATCGCGCCGAGGATCTTGTTCTTGATCGACACGACCGCGGACTCGCCGTTGAACAGGCCGCCCTTCTCGGCGCCCTCCGGCACCTCGATCTCGGAGTTGACGAAGTTGATCAGGTCGGAGTGGGCGTCGACGTACTTCTTGACCTTCTCCTTGACCTTCGCGAGGTCGGCGTCGACGCTGATCGTCGTCGTCCCCTCGGCGAGCGCGGTGAACGACACCCCGTCGACCACGTCGTCGAAGTCGTTCGAGGAGCGCTCGACCGTCAGGCCGTTCACGGTGATCTGCGCGTTGCTGGCCGCCTGGAGGTTGGTGAACGTCGAGAGCGATCCGCCGGTGAAGCCGCTGAGGTCGACGGTGAACGCGTTCTCCTCGCCGGTCGCGTCGGCGGTGAGCACGAGCTGGTAGGGGTCGGTGTCCGAGCCGGTGTTGACGATCGTCGCGGTGACGCCGAGGTCGGCGTCGTTGATCGCGTTCCGGACGTCCTCGAGGGTGTTGGTCGACGAGCCGCTCAGGTCGACGGCGGTCGTCTGGCCGTCGATCGTGAACGAGATCGTGCCGGAGCCGGCGTTCGTCGTGTCGAAGTCCGCGAACCCGTTCGAGCTGTCGCTCTGCGCCTTGGCGAGCGAGTCGACGGTGACCGTGAACGAGCCGGAGGCGGCGTCGCCGGTCGCGGAGGCGCTGGCGATCGTGGAGTCCGAGGACGTCGCCTTGTACGAGAGGAGGTCCTGGGCCTTCTTGACGTCGTCGGCCGCGTCGTGGAGGGCGTCGAGCTTCTGCTCGAGCGTCTTGTACTTCGCCTTGAGCTGGCTGAAGGTGCTCTTCTGCTGCTCGAGGAGGTTGATCGGCTTCGCCTTCACCCCCAGCAGGGCGTCGATGAGGGCGCCGGTGTCGATGCCGGTCGCGAGTCCGCCGAAGGAGATCAGGGGCGCGGCCATCTTCGAGCTCCTTTTCGCGGGGATCGGACGCGGGGATCGGACGTGGGGGAGGGACGGCGGGCGGGAGGAGGGGGGCGGGCGAGGCCGGGTCGGAGCCCAGGGGCTCCGACCCGACGTCGCCGGGCGCCGCGGTCGGGATCAGCCGGACAGCAGCGACAGGGCCGACTGCGGCTGGACGTTCGCCTGGGCGAGGACCGACAGGGCGGCCTGCTGGACGATCGAGTTCCGCGTCAGGTCGGCCGACTCGGCGGCGACGTCGACGTCGCGGATCCGGGACTCGGCGGCGGTCAGCGTCTCGACCTGGACGGCGAGGTTGTTGATCGTCGAGCTGAGGCGGTTCTCGGTGGCGCCGAGGCGGCCGCGGAACTCGGAGACCGTGTTGATCGCGGCGTCGACGTTCGCGATCGCCGTGCTGATGTCACCGGACGAGCCGATGCTGAGCGTCGACAGCGAGAGGTCGGACGTCCGGATCGAGTCGAGCGTCACCGAGATGGTGTCGATGCCCGAGACGTTTCCGATGCCGACCGCGAACTCGACCGACGAGGTCTGACCGTCGAGGAGGCTGATGCCGTTGAAGTCGATCGACTGCGCGATCCGGTCGATCTCGGAGACCAGCTCGGAGAACTCGACCTGGAGCGAGTCCTTGTCCGTGTCGGTCAGCGTCCCGTTGTTCGCCTGGACGGAGAGCTCGCGCAGGCGGTTCAGGATGCTCGAGACCTCGTTCAGCGACCCCTCGGCCGTCTGGGTGAGCGAGATGCCGTCGTTCGCGTTCCGGGAGGCCTGGCTGAGGCCCCGGATCTGCGAGCGCAGCCGCTCCGAGATGGCGAGCCCCGCCGCGTCGTCGGACGCCGTGGCGATCCGGAGGCCGGACGAGAGTCGCTTGTAGTTCTTGGACAGGTTGTTGGTCACCTGCGCCAGGTTCTGACGCGCGTTCAGGGACGCGACGTTGTTGTTGATGACGAGTGCCATGTTTTCGGTCCACCTTTCCGTGACCGGCAGCCCGATGCCGCCTTTCCGAAAGCGGAGCCTGGGGCACGCGCCCTGTCCCGCTTCACGCCAGTAGTTCGGCGCGCCGGCGCGGGGCTTGAGCGGGGGGGAGGCGATTTTTCGGACGGAGGGGAGAACGGCCGGGCGACGGCGGATTCCGTCCGGTTCGCCTCAAGCGGCGCTCTCGAAGGGGCCGATCAGACGAGGGATCGGACCCTCGCGACCCCCTCGGGAGCCGCCGTTGGACATCCTCTCGCTCGTCGGCCTCGGCCTCGGTCTCTTCGCCGTCTTCGGCGGAGCGATCATGGAGGGGATCCATCTCTCTTCGATCCTGATCCCGACGGCGGCGATCATCGTCTTCGGAGGCACGATCGGGGCGATCCTGCTCCAGTCGAGCTCGGAGGAGATGAAGAACTGGAAGAAGCTCCTCCCGCTGGCGTTCAAGGCGCCGCAGATCGACGGGAACGGGATCGTCGCCGAGATCCTGGAGCTGTCGAAGATCGCCCGGCGGGACGGGATGCTCGCGCTCGACGAGAAGGTGAAGGACCTGACGAACCCGTTCCTCTCCAAGGGGATCGCCCTCCTGATCGACGGCGTCGCCGCGAACGAGATCCGGGGGCGGCTCGAGATGGCGATCGGGAAGAGCGAGGAGAAGTACCAGGACGCGGCGCGGGTCTGGGAGGCGGGGGGCGGCTTCGCGCCGACGGTCGGGATCCTCGGCGCGGTGCTCGGGCTGATCCACGTCATGGGCTCGCTCGACGACCCGTCGAAGCTCGGTCCGGGCATCGCGGTCGCGTTCGTCGCGACGGTCTACGGCGTCGGCGCCGCCAACCTCGTCTGCCTCCCGATCGCGGGGAAGATGAAGGCCCGGATGCGCGCCGAGGCGGCGTCGGCCGAGCTGGTGCTGGAGGGGGTCGTGGCGATGGCGGAGGGGCAGCCGACCTCGGCGATCGAGCAGGCGCTGCAGATGATGCTCGGCGAGGAGGCCGAGGAGGCGGCCGGCGGCGAGGAGAAGGCCGAGGCGGCCTGATCCGGCGTCATGGGGAAGAAGAAGAAGCACGAGGAGCACGTCAATCACGAGCGATGGCTCGTGTCGTACGCCGACTTCATCACGCTCCTCTTCGCGTTCTTCGTGATCATGTACGCGATGTCCGAGGTCGACAAGAACAAGCTGAAGAAGTTCAGCCAGTCGGTGCAGTTCGCGTTCGCGCACGTCGGGACCGGCGGGACGATGACGCAGGGGAAGAACCCGGCGACGCTGAAGCCGCAGATCATCGGCAAGGCCTGGCCGCAGGGGCGGCGCGACTCCGACCCCGGACCGTTCGAGGCGCTGCGCGGCGTGGTGCAGTTCCTCGAGAAGTCGATCATGACGTACTTCCTGCGAAACGAGAACGTCGGCATCGAGGCGCTCGAGGACGGCCGCGGGATCATCATCCGACTCCCCGCCGAGCGGCTCTTCGCGCCGCGCAGCGCCGAGCTCCGGCCCGATCGCATGGGGTTCCTCGAGGACTTCGGGAGCGTCGTCGCCAGCTACAGCGTCCGCTTCCGTCTCCGGAGCGACGTCCGCGTCCCGTTCGGCGGCGACCTCGCCGAGGCGCACGAGCTCTGCGCGCGACGAACGAGCTCCCTCGTCCGCGCGATCCAGGGGTTCGCGAAGCGCTCCCGCCGCCCGATCAAGTCCGAGATCGAGGTGTTCGAGCTGAGCGAGTTCCAGACCCTCCCCGAGGACGTGGTGAGGACGGTGTTCGAGTTCAGGGTGACGCCTTAGCACTTCGCGTGGGGCGTCGACCGGCCTCGGATCGGGGGCTGCTGCGCGGGGCGGGGTCACACCGCTGCGCGGGGTTGGGTCCACTGCGCGTGGAGCGTCGGGCCGCTTCGCGGGAGTCCGCTGCGCGCGGGGCGAGGAGCGCGTTCGGGAACGTCTTCGCGTTCGCCACGGCGGCGGGGGGGGGGGGGGGGGGGGGGGGGGGGGGGGGG
>JBICIB010000846.1:0-3886 GCA_043101415.1 Planctomycetota bacterium JB042
GGACGGTCGATCGCGGCGCGGATCTTCGCCCTCCTCTTCCCGCCGCTGTTCCTCATGCTCGGCGGCGTCCTCTCGGCGCTCTACTTCCGGCTGGCGGAGGAGGAGTACCGGCGGCTGGAGGGGAACGAGCGGGCGCGCGTGCGCACGGCGGTCCTCGCTCTCGACGTCCCCGCCGAGCGGCGGCTCGACCGTCTCCGGGCGCTCGCGGAGGCGTCGGACGCGCGACTCCTCCTCCTCGACGCGGAAGGGAGCGTGCTCGAGGAGGCCGGAGAGGGCGGGCCGCTGCCGCCGCTCCCCGCGGCCCTCGGGACCGATCGCGAGCAGGTCCGGGACCTCACCGGTCTCTTCACGCGACACGGGCCCTCGCCGGCGGGGGAGGAGGCGCGCGCGCCGTGGAGCGTCGTCTCGGTGTTGACCGCCGAGCGGCTCGAGCAGTGCGTCCGCCCGATCTGGCGCGGCCTGGGTCTCCTCCTGGCGCTCCTCGGCTCGATCGGGGGGATCGGCATCTGGATCCTCGCCCGGCTCGCCTCCGAGCGGGACCACGCCCGCCGACGCGCCCTCCAGAAGGAGCGGCTGCTGGCGATCGGCGAGGCGATGACCGCGCTCGCCCACGAGAGTCGGAACGCGCTGCAGCGGAGTCAGGCATGCATCGAGATGCTCCTCCGTCGCGTGAAGGACGTGAAGGGGGTGCCGCCGCTGGTCGCCCGCCTCCAGGAGGCGCAGGACGACCTGCACAAGCTGTACGAGCGGGTCCGGAGCTACGCCGCCCCGGTCCCGTTGGAGCGGACGCTGGTCGACGTCCGCCGACTGGTGCACGACGTCTGGGAGTCGCTCGCGCCGATCCGACGGGACCGGGCCGCGATGCTCCGCGTCCTCGGTGACGACGTCGACGCGCACGGCGTGGTCGACCCGCTCGGGATCCGCCAGGTGATCGGGAACGTGTTCGAGAACGCGCTCTCTCCCGAGCACGACACCGCGGGCCCGGACCGCGAACGGGTCGACGTCCGGGTCCGGTTCGCCGAGACGCAGATCGACGGTCGTCCGGCGCTCGAGATCACGATCCGCGACAACGGCCCGGGCTTGTCGGACGAGCAACGCCGTCATATCTTCGACCCGTTCTTCACCACGAAGTCGCGCGGCACCGGCCTCGGGATGGCGATCACCCGGCGCATCCTCGAACAGCACGGGGGCGGCATCCGGGTCGGTCCCGACCGGGGCGCGGGCGCCGAGTTCGTGATCGTCCTGCCGAGGTTCCCCGCATGAGCCGTAGCTTTCGGATCGCCGTCGCCGACGACGAAGCGGTGATGCGCGACTACTTCCGAGAGATCCTCCCGGACCTCGGGCACGAGGTGGTCGCCGCCGCGTCGACCGGGAAGGCGCTGGTGGAGGAGTGTCTCCGCCACCGGCCGGACCTCGTCATCACGGACATCCGGATGCCGGAGATGGACGGGATCGACGCCGCGGCGGAGATCACCCGGCAGCTCCCGATCCCGATCATCCTGGTGTCGGCGTTCAGCGACCGGCCGCTGATCGAGCGGGCGAAGGACTCGATGGTCCTCTCCTACCTCATCAAGCCGATCCAGCAGGCGTCCCTGGAGACCGCGATCGAGATCGCCGGGACCCGCTTCGAGGAGGTCGAGGCGCTGAGGCGCGAGGCGGGGGACCTCCGGCAGGCGCTCGAGGACCGGAAGCTGATCGAACGGGCCAAGGGGATCCTGATGAGGCGGCTCTCGGTCGACGAGGACACGGCGTTCGCGCGTCTCCGGAAGGCGGCGATGGAGCAGAGCCGCAAGCTGGTCGACGTCGCCCGGACCCTGATCCAGGCCGAGAAGTTGCTGTAGGTCTTCGGCCTACAACCTGGTCTCTGCGGCGTTTCGTCGCACCGAACCGGTTGACACGCTCCGGAATCCGGAACACAATGCCCTCGATTCGCCCAACGGCGGGCGGATCGCATTCGGCAAGGAAGCCCCGTGCACCCCCCGTCCAGCGGTGGGTCCACGGGGCTTTCTTCGTTCACGGCCCCGTCCCGGCCGTCCCACCACCACGCAGGGAGACTCCGCGCATGTCGCAGACCACGGCCGCCTCCTCGTCCACCGCGGCTGCCCCGCGGTCGTCCGCCAGCTTCGTCGAACGGCTGAACGCCGAGTGGCACAAGCCGGCGCTCATCGGCTTCACGATCATCGTCCTCGCGCACTGGGCCGAACACCTGGCCCAGGCGTTCCAGATCTACGTCCTGAACTGGCCCGTCCCCGAGGCGCGCGGAGTGCTCGGGCTGTGGTACCCGTGGATGGTCCAGTCCGAACTGCTGCACTACGCCTACGCGCTGGTGATGTTGGTCGGCCTCTGGATCTTCCGGAGCGGATTCGCCGGCCGGGCGTGGAACTGGTGGATGGCCGCGTTCTGGATCCAGTTCTGGCACCACATCGAGCACGCGCTCCTGCAGGGACAGGCGATCCTCGGGAAGAACCTGTTCGACTCGCCGGTCCCGATGAGCCTCGTCCAGGTCTGGGTGCCGCGCGTCGAGCTCCACCTCTTCTACAACACCGTCGTCTTCCTCCCGATGGTGGTCGCGATGTACCACCACATGTTCCCGTCCCCGGAGGACGCGGCGCAGCACAAGTGCGCCTGCGCGCTGCACGTGAAGTCGTGAGGCGGACCGTGGTTCGAGTCCTCCCCCTTCGGCTCTCGCGACTCGCCGCGACCGCGGTCGCCGCGCTCGGCGTCGCGTGCGTCGTCGCGGGATGCAGCCGCCCGACGTCGGAGACGGCCGGCGTGTCGGTCGCGATGACCGTCACGCCCGATCCGCCGCGCGTCGGCATGGTCGAGGTCGAGCTCCGCTTCACGGACGGCGACGGCGCGCCGGTCGAGGTCCGGGACGTCCGGATCGAGGGGAACATGAACCACGCCGGGATGACGCCGAGCTTCGCCGACGCCGAGCCCGTGGGGCCGGGCCACGTCCGGGCGGACCTCGAGCTCACGATGGGCGGGGACTGGTTCGTGCTGGTCGAGGGGACCCTGGGGGACGGGCGGCGCCTGCAGGAGAAGGTCGACCTGCCGGGGGTCCGGCTGAAGTGACGTCCGCGAGCGCGACGACCCTGGAGCGGGACCTGCTGGAGACTCCTCTGGTCGGCGCCCTCCTCCGGCGGCGCGGGTGGCAGCTCGCCGCGCGGGGGGCGCTCCTCGCGCTCGCGATCGTCATGGTGCTGCAGGGGCTCTACGGCTCGCAGCTCGCGCCGAAGAACCTGTCGACGCTCCTCACGTGGGTCCACTACCGAGGGTTCCTCGTCCTCGCGCTCCTGCTGGTCGGGAACGTCTTCTGCACCGCCTGCCCGATCGTCCTGGTGCGCGACCTCGGACGGAAGATCGTCCGACCGTTCCTCTCCTGGCCGCGGGCGCTCCGGAACAAGTGGATCGCGATCGGCCTGTTCGTCGGCGTGCTGTACGCGTACGAGCTGCTCGACCTCTGGGGCGACCCCTGGGCGACGGCGTGGCTCGTCCTCGGGTACTTCGGGGCGGCGCTTCTGGTCGACGTCCTGTTCCGCGGCGCGTCGTTCTGCAAGTTCCTCTGCCCGGTCGGTCAGTTCAACTTCGTCTCCTCGACCGTCTCCCCGGTCGAGGTCGCGGTGAAGGACCGGACGGTCTGCGACACCTGCTCGGGGAACGAGTGCCTCCGGGGCGCGCCCGCGACGCCCTCGACGCCGGCGCGGCGCGGGTGCGAGCTCGGGATCTTCCTCCCGAAGAAGGTCGGGAACCTCGACTGCACCCTCTGCCTCGACTGCGTGCACGCCTGTCCCGAGGAGAACGTCACCCTCACCACCCGGACGCCGGGACTGGAGCTGGCCGACCCGACGAGCCGCTCCGGCGTCGGTCCGCTGCAGTCGCGGAC
>JBICIB010000847.1:0-4267 GCA_043101415.1 Planctomycetota bacterium JB042
CGCAACGCCCAGTGGACGGCGAAGACGACCAGGAAGAACACGAGGAAGCGGAGCTCGGTGAACAGCACGCGTCAGCCCCCTCGCTCGCCGCCGTCGACCCGATCCGCCCACGCCTCGGCGAACGTTCGGCTGAACGCCCGGGCCGCCGCGCGGGTCAGGTGGTTCGCGTCGAACCGCGCCTCGATCCGGAACGCCTCCGGCCACGCGTCCGGGTCGCAGAACGTCAGGAGCGCGGGGAGGACGCCGTCGTCCCGGAGGGCCGGGAACGGCCCCGCCCCGCCCGGCCACGGCGAGACGACGTAGACCGCCTCCGCGCCGGCCGCCCGGATCGCCTCGACCTGGGCCCGCAGCCGCTCCCGGTCGAACGCGGTCGCCGTCCCGCCGGTCGCTCCGGCCCGGAGCCGCTCGACGCGCCGCCGATACCGCTCCGGGTCGTCGGCGAGCGCCCGCCGGCGCGCGTCGAACTCCTCGCCGACCTCGTCCTCGAGCGCCCGGTGGCCGCGCGTCCGCTCGAGCTCCGCCGCGCCGAGCTGCGGCGGGGCCCCCATCCCGGCCCGCTCGAGCAGGATGCGCGGGCCGTCGCCGTAAGAGGTCAGGTTCCACGCGAAGAGGGTCAGGTGCTCCGCCGCGAGGGCGAGCTTCTCCGCCGCGGGACGCGGTTCGCCCGCGACCTGCCGCAGCACGGCGACGGTCTGACGGAGCGTGTGCCAGCGGACCGTCCGTGCCGAACGCCGGTTCGCGTCGATCAGCTCGGGCGTGAAGCGACTCGGCTCGACGAAGACGACGCGGACCGAGTCCCCCGCCGCGTCGAGCGCCTCGCGCACCACGTGGTCGAGCTCGTACCCCTTCATCCCCGGTCCCCCGAGGTTGAACGTCCGGAGAGGCCGCCCTCGTTCGGCGAGCACCTCGTCGATCACCTCGGGCACGAAGTGCCGGTAGACGAGGCTCGAGCCGACGAGGAGCGCGTCGAACTCGCCGGGGTGGCGTCGGAGGTGGCGGAGCTTGTCGGTCACCACGAAGTCGGACGGCCCCGGCCGCACCGCGGCCACGGCGGCCGCGACGCCGAGGAACGACGCGACCCCGAGCCCGACGTGGAGCGCCGCCGACGCGAACGTCATTTGTCCCCGAGGTACCCGACGCCCTTCATCGCCTCGATCTCCTCCGGCGACACGTCGGCCAGCGTCCCGCCCCCGATCCCGAGCTCCCGCCGCCGCCGCGCCCACTCCTCGGTCCGCTCGCGGACGACGCGCCCGAACCGCGCGATCTCGGGGTGACCGGTCCCCGTGAGATCGTGGCGCTCGCCCTCGTCGTTCACGAGGTCGTAGAACGCCGTCGGGTGCAGGTGGCGCGACCGCGGCGGCAGCTCGTCGCGCGGCACGAGGGAGTCGAACCGCTTGAAGAAGCGGGTCCGCATCGTCTGCATCACCGGCTCGGGCTTGCCGGTGACGTACATCGCCGAGAAGACCGGCTCCTCGCGCACGACCTCGCCGGCGAGGAGCGTGCCGGCGAACGAGGTCCCCTCGGTCGGCACCGGCGGCTCGAGCCCGACGAGGTCGAGGAGGGTCGGCATCAGCCGCTCCGAGCCGACCTGTCCCTCGACGTCGGTCCCGGCCCCGCGCCGGTCCGGCAGCCGCACGACGAGCGGGACCCGCAGCACCTCGTCCCAGAGGTCCATGTGGACGGCGCAGCGCTCGTGCTCGACGAACGCCTCGCCGTGGTCGGACGTCACCACCACGATCGCCCGATCGAGGATCCCGCGCCCGCGCAGGAGGTCGAGCAGCCGCCCGAGCTCTCCGTCCGCCCCCTCCACGGCCGCCCCGTACAGCGCGCGGACGAAGTCGAGGTCCTTCTTCCGTTTCCACAGCCGCGGCGAGAGCGCCATGGTCAGCTCCGCCTGCCGCTGCATCGCCTCCGGATCCTGGGCGCGGATCCGATCCAACGGGAACTCGGCGACCTCGCGCGCCGGCGCGGCGAACCGGCCGTCGTAGTCTTCCAGCAGCTCGGCCAGCCGATCCGGTTCGGCGCGGTACGGCTGATGCGCGCGGTACGTGTGCGCGAACAGGAAGAACGGGCGGTCGCCGCACGCGTCGAGGAACTCCTCGATCGCCGGGAGCTTGTGATCGAGGTGGGACGTCTCGTACTCGAACGTGTCGAACCCGCGGTCGAACCCCCGCTCCGGGAGGAGCTGGATTCCGTCGGTGAACGCCCCCGTCGCGTACCCCTCGTCCCGCAGGACCTCGGCGAGGACCGGGAGCGTCTCAGGGAGCCGGAAGACGCGCAGCCCCTCCGCCAGCGCCACGCCGTGGACGAACGGCGTGAACCCGGTGAACATCGTGGCGTGCGACGGGGCGGTGTGATGCGACGCCGCGATCGCGTTCTGGAAGCGGAACCCCTCCTCCCCGAGCGCCTCCAGCGCCTTCGTCTTGCCGGCCGGCGCGCCGAACCCGGAGACCGCGTCCTTCCGCACGGTGTCGAGGGAGATCAGGACGATCGGCGCCCGCGGGTACGCCCCGCGATCGGGGGAGTCGGAGCAGGAGCCGGCGAGGAGGAGGAGCGGGAGCAGCGGCAGGAGAGGCCGGAGCGGCGGTGCGGTCATTCGATCCCGGGGGGCAGCGTGAAGGTCCCGTCGGTGGCGGGTCGGAACGGGACGACGTCGCGGACCGCGTCGAGGTCGAGCGGGCCGTAGACATGAGGATACCTCGTCGTCCCCCCTTCGAGGTTCTCCCGCACGACCGGCGCCCGGACGCGCCGCTCGTCGATCACGAGGAGCACCAGGTCGTCCCGCCCCGCGAACAGCCGGTTCGCCACCTCGACCACCTGCCCCGGCTCGGAGGCGTGGATGAACCCCTCCGTCGCCAGGGTGTCCCCCTCGTACCGCCCGGACCTCCGCGCCCCCTCCCAGGCGTCCGCGGTCGTGATGTGGAGCATCGTCGCCCCGAGGACGCGGGTCCCGCGCTCGGGGAAGTCGGACGGGACGCCGGCGTTCTCCGCCAGCCGGTCGAGCAGTCGCCCGGGGTCGGAGTCGGCCACCAGCAGGTCCCGGTTCGCCGGCGACACGAACCCCTCGTCCCGGAACCGGTCGAGCTGGCCGAGGAGCGGATCGAAGAACGCCTCGACGTTCAGCAGGCCGACCGGGTGGTCGTGGATCCGGAGCTGCCGCCAGGTGAGCGCCTCGAACAGCTCGTCCATCGTGCCGAGCCCGCCCGGGAGCGCGACGAAGGCGTCCGAGAGCTCGGTCATCAGGAGCTTCCGCCCGTGCATCGACTCGACGACGTGCAGGCGGGTCACCCCCTCGTGCGCCACCTCGAGCTCGTACAGCTGGCGCGGGATCACGCCGGTCACCTCCCCTCCTCCGGCGAGCACGCGCTCGGCCACGACCCCCATCAGCCCGACGTTCCCGCCGCCGTAGACGAGCCCGATCCCGCGGCCGAGCAGCACGTCGCCGAGCCGCTCCGCCGCGGCGCGGTACGCCGGGCGCTCGCCGTGGCTGGAGCCGCAGGAGACCGCGACGCGTTTCACAGCGACTTCCCGCCGTCGACCGGGAGGACGGCGCCGGTGACGTACTCCTCCTCGCAGAGGAACCGCACCGCGCGCGCCACGTCCTCCGGCGCGCCCTCCCGTCCCAGCGGGATCCGCCGCCGCAGGCGTGCCCGCTCCTCCTCGTCGTACGACTCCGGCCACGCGACGGTGCCGGGCGAGACCGCGTTCACCCGGACCTTCGGCGCGAGCTCCCGCGCGAGCCCCTTCGTCAGCATCAGCAGCCCCGCCTTCGAGACCGAGTAGACGACGTGCCGCCGCAGCGCCCGCTCCCCCCAGACGTCCGCGAGGTTGACGATCACGCCACCCCCCCGCTGCAGCATCGGCGCCGCCACGCGCCGCGAGAGCCGGAACGGCGCCTTCAGGTTGACGTCGAGCAGCCGGTCCCAGTCGTCGTCCGCCGCGGTCACCAGCGGCGTCTCGAAGAACTCCGACGCGTTGTTCACCAGCACGTCGACGTACCCGACCTCGACCTCGACCTTCCGGACGAGGAGCTGGATCTCGTTCAACGAGCGAAGGTCCGCCCGCGCCGTCGAAGCGGCGCCCCCCGCCCCCTCGATCTCGTCGACGAGCGCCCGCGCCTCCGCCTCGGACGAACGGTAGTGGACGACGACGTGCGCCCCGGCCCCGGCGAGCTCGACCCCGATCGCCCGCCCGACCCGCCGAGCCCCCCCGGTGACCAGCGCGACCTTGTTCTTCAGGTTCATGCCGAAGAGAAGACGCGACGACG
>JBICIB010000848.1:0-6023 GCA_043101415.1 Planctomycetota bacterium JB042
CGGCGATCAGCGCGTGGTAGCGGTCCCAGCTCTCGACCGTACCGTACGCGCCGAGGTAGTAGTCCTTGTACGCGATCCGGACGACCGCCTGGCCGCAGGAGTGCTTCCGGTACTTGGGGGGCTTCGCCTTCCGCCTCGGGGGCATCGCGGGCTCCTTCGAGTCGAAAAGTGGTGGTGACCACCACTGAATCTCGACTCACGGGCCGCTCCGCGCTCCGTGCGCGGGTACGCCAACCTCAGCGTTCGGCGGGAGTTGTGAAGTGGTCGGGGTGACTGGATTTGAACCAGCGACCTCTTGCTCCCGAAGCATCCGGTTCTGAGCGTTCCGCCCGCTCGTAACCGTCGATCCCTCACGCCCTTGAGAAAGACCAGAAGGCCACGCGGCCTTCGCACGAGTCGACGTAAGTCGTTGCCCTCTCCGCCGAGGAGCAGCACTCGCGTGTAGCACTACACCCTTCCGGGGTGCGGTTGGTCAAGGGGCAAGAGGTCACGGAGCGGATGGGAACGAGTCTCCCGTACGTCGGCGTCGCCGCCACCAGGAACGTGCCCGGCGTCAACAACCTCGCCGACGGTGGGACCTCGTTCCTTCGGGTGCTGCCGCTCGACGAGGCGCTGCTCCATCCGTGGAAGACGGACGCCCACCTCGTCACCTACCGCGTGTCGAAGGTCGACAAGTGGCCGCGCTGCAACAAGCCGGCGCTCCCGCAGGTCCGTCAAGCGGGCTGCGAGATCTACTCGACGATGCTCGTCTTCGACTACGACAACCCCGGCCATCGGCCGTGGTCCGAGGGGGAGTACGAGGATTTCGTCGGGAACCTCTTCGACGTCGCGGAGGACGGGTTCCCCCTCGCGCTCTCGTGGTCGGCGTTCTACACGACGCAGCACGGCGCGCGGTTCGTCTACGTGCTCACCGACCCCGTGCCGGTCGACGAGAGCGAGCCGCTGGCGCGCGGCGTCGTGCGCGACTTCGCGCGGCGCGGCATCCACCTCGACGACAAGTGCTGCGACTGGACGCACCTCTTCCGGCTGCCGTGCGTGACGCGGTCCGGCGAGGCGACGTGGGAGGCGGACTACTTCGAGCTCGTCTCCCAGTGGGACGTCCGCCTGGACCCGGCCACGATCGAGCCCGCCGAGCCGCGGCCGGGTTCCGACTACGGGATGGTCGAGCCTCTCGACCTGCCCCAGCCGTCGCCGGAGGAAGCCTACTCGCTGCTGTTCGAGCAGACGGAGACCGGCGAGCGGAAGACGAAGTGGTTCAAGGACGCGAAGCGGCGCCTCAAGAACCGCTCCTGTTACGAGGTGATCTTCGAGCACCATCCGCTCGGCCAGCCAGGCAACCGCGACAGCACCCTTCAGCGCCTCGTCGGCGAGGCGCTCGCGCTCCTCTACCACGTCGAAGGCACGTCGCCGGAGTTGATCTACGCGCTGTTCCTGCCGGCGGCGGAGCAGCTCGACCCGGACGACGGGACGCCCGATTGGACGGAAGCCCTCTGGGCCTCGGTGCTGCGCTACTGGGCGCGGGAGAAGGCGAAGGACCTGAAGCGCCTCGAGCAGCAGGAGCTGGCGAAGGAGTCGACGAAGCACCTGTCCCTCCGCGTGCTCGAAGGGATGCGGCAGTGGTGCGAGCACCCAGGGATCTGGAGGACGGAGTCGGACTCGATCGCGTGGATGGCGCAGCACATCATCATCTCCACGCCCGCCGCCTTCCACGTCGTGAACCGCGAGGGCCAGATCGACTCGACTCCCGTTCGCCGCGACCAGCTCCCCGCCCGAATCCGCGAACTCGGCATGGACGAGCTGATCCCTCTCGTGCGCGAGACGGAGAACGGGTTCAAGGAAGTCCCTGCCCAGACGCTCATCAACCAGCACGCGACGGTCGTCTCGCACGTCGAGGGCGCCGTCGACCTCCCGCACACGGTCGTCAGAGACATCGGCGAGGCGACGGCGACGCTCGTCGTAAAGCTCTTCGATCTCCGCACTGACCTCGAGCCGCGCTTCGACAAGGAGGTCGACGACTGGCTGAGGCTCTTCGGTGGCGAGAGGTACGAGCAGCTCGTCGAGTGGATCTCCCACGCTCTCGCCTTCCGCGACGGTCCGATCTGCGCGCTCTCGATCGCGGGTCCGCCGGGGTGCGGGAAGAAGCTGCTGGTCCAGGGGCTCGCGGAGTGCATCTCGACCGAGTGCGTCGGCGACGAGAAGGAGTTCGGCCAGTTCCAGTCGATGCTGATGCGGACGCCGTTCATCTCCGTGAACGAGGGGCTCCCGAAGGGCGTCGGGCAGAAGGACGTCGCGGACACCTTCCGCCACCTGGTCTCCGGCGACCCGATCCTCGTGAATCAGAAGTTCAAGGACCCGGTCCTCGTCCGCAACCCCGCGCGGATCATCTTCGCCGCGAACAACACGGACGTCGTGTCGATGCTGACGGGTCACCGCGACCTCAGCCCCGACGACCGCGACGCGCTCGCCGTCCGCCTCCTCCACCTCGACGTCCCGCCGGAGACGAGCGAGTACCTCCGGATGAAGGGCGGGCTCGCGTACACCGGCCAATTCGGTCGTCGCTGGATCCGCGGCGACGGCGGCGCCGCGAGCGACTACGTCCTCGCCCGCCACTTCCTCTGGCTCTACCACCACCGCACGCCAGCGCCCGCGGGGAACCGCCTCCTCGTCGAGGGCGACATGGACCGCGACCTCCTCCGGCTGATGTCGACGCGTAGCGGCACGGCGCCGGACGTGATCGAGGCGCTCATCAAGATGATCGAGCAGGGCGTCGCGAACGCGGGCGTCGTGGTCCACGAGGGCCGCA
Source organism: Planctomycetota bacterium JB042 (assembly GCA_043101415.1). Classification (GTDB taxonomy): domain Bacteria; phylum Planctomycetota; class B15-G4; order B15-G4; family JADJEK01; genus JAUIEL01. Next base: position 2,804 of record JBICIB010000848.1, read on the forward strand.
TCTACGCCACGACGTCGGCCGTCGTCGACTGGCACCGGACGAACTCGACGAGCCGCAACGACCGCGTGAACCACAAGAGCGTCAGCAGCGTGTTCCGCGGGCTCTCGAAGAGGGGCTCCAGCCGCACGCCGCGGAAGCTGGCGACCGCCGGAGGAGACCGCCGCGCACGCTGGTACGAGATCGACGGCCGCACGCTCCTCGTCGAGGCGATCGAGCACGGCTACCGCTGCGAGAGGCTCGCCAAGGTCGTCGCGAAGCACGAGGCCGAGGCGGTCGAGGAGGCGACGTGAGCAGTCCGAAGAAGCCGCGTAGGAGCCAGCTCTGGGTCTCGCCGTCGCAGATCGAGAACTACCTCCTCTGCAACCGGAAGTGGTGGTTCAAGTCGGTCGCGAAGCTCGCGGAGGTGATGAAGGGGTCGACCACCTTCGGCACCGTGCTTCACGCCGTCGCCGAGCGGTATCTCCGGGCGGACGACACGGGCCGCGGGCCGGACGGGAAGCCCGTCGACCTCTACCCGCCGGGCTGGGAGGTCGCCAAGGAACGCGACGGGTCGACGAAGGCGCTCGACGAGATCGAGCAAGGCTTCGTCCGTCGGCTGATCGACCAGGCGATCGAGCAGGGAATCCTCGCGCGGATGCCCGGCCGAAAGGTCGAGTTCGAGTTCAAGTTCCCCGTGGCGTACTCGGACGACGGCGAGCTCGAGATCCTCGCCGTCGGCTACATCGACGAGCTGCTCCCCCTCGAGGTCAGCGACCACAAGACCACGAAGAACATGCGGTACGCGAAGTCCGCTCGCGCCCTCAAGAAGAGCGTCCAGATGATGCTCTACGCGAAGGTCGCGCTCGAGCGGATGCGGGAGCAGGGGAGCCCGCTGCCGGAGTCGCTGACCCTCACGCACAAGGTCTACTGCAAGAACCCCGACGACCTCCGCGTCCGGCGCACCCGCGCCAAGGTCACGCCCGCCGAAGTCGAGCAGTTCTGGACGTCCACGATCGTGCCGACGTCGCGCCGGATGCTCGACACGAAGAAGACCTACAGCGAGTGGCACGACGTCCCGCAGCCCGAGGACCTCGCCAAGGCCTGCAACGCCTACGGCGGCTGTTCCTACGCGCCGATCTGCACCGGCCGCGAAACTCCAGATCAATACCGAAAACGACTAGAGATTCATGCGAAGCGCGCACATACTCCGAGCGCGCAGTCGACACCCAACCGCGACAGCGAGGGAGACCCGAAAGTGAACATCTTCCAGAAGCGCCTCGACGCACGCCGACAGGCCAGCAACGGTGCGACGGCCGCTCCCGCCGTGAACGGCGGACCCTCCGCGACGGAGGAGAAGCCCGCTCCCGCCCCCGCTCCCGCGGCGGCCGAGGCCGCTCCCGCCGACGCGCCGAGCGAGGCGCCGCCGTGGGCGCGTTCGGGGTGCGAGGCCTGCAAGGGAACCGGCTTCAACTCGAAGGGCGCCCCCTGCCGGATCTGCGACTCGATGCAGCGGACGGAGGGGAAGGTCACCTCCGCGGACTTCGTCATCGTCGCCGAGGGCGACGGGACGGTCGTCTGGGAGCCGAAGGCGGGCGACGCCGCCGCGGGCTCCGCCGAGGTCGCCGGCACGGGCGGCGACGTCACGGTCGAGGAGAAGGAGCAGCCGCCGGAGGTCGAGCCGGAGGTCGCGGCGCCTCCGAAGGAGAAGTCGCCGGAGGAGTCGGGCGCCGAGGTGCCCGAGCCGAAGGACGTCGTCCCGCAGCGCCCCCGCGGTCGCCCGCCGAAGTCGTTCACCCTCTGCATCGGCTGCGCGCCGACGCGCGTGTCGGGGAAGACCATCAGCCTCGACCAGGTGTTCGCGAAGTACGCGGCCCAGGTCGCCGAGTCGCAGGGCGCGGAGAGCTACTACGTCATGGACGCCTTCCGGCGCCGCGACATCCTCTGCGCGGGCGCCGAGAAGATCGCGACGGAGTTCGGCTCGGCCGTCGTGATCGCCGTGCCGCAGTCGCCCGACACCCGCGCCTTCGTGGAGGCGCTGCGCCCCTACGCGCAGTTCGTCTTCGAGGGGGTCGCGGGATGAGCAACCCCATCTTCTACCGGAACGAGGCGGCCCTGCGCGACGTGCTCGAGGAGCGCGAGAACCAGGATCGGCGATGGGGAGAGCAGAACCACGACTTCGGCGTCTTCCTGGCGATTCTCCAGGAGGAAGTCGGGGAGGCGTCTGTCGAGTTCCTCGAGCTTCGCCGCCATGAGCGGGAAGGGCTGGAGGAACACGCGAAGGTCGACCGCACTCGGATGCGAGAGGAACTCGTCCAGGTCGCAGCGGTCGCGCTCGCGATGGTCGAGGCGTTCGACCGCGGGGCGTGTCGCTGATGGCGAAGTCGAAGACGACGCGCCGTCGCTGCCCTCGGTGCCACCACAAGGTCAAGGACCTCGGCCGGCACCTCTACATCCACCACGGCGTCGCGCTGGACAACCGCACCGTCGTGGACCGCCCCGAGCGGGTCGCCTTGCGGAAGAAGAAGGGGATGAACCCGACCTTCTTCCGGCGGCTCCTCGAACAGCTCTTCTGAGAAAGGACGATCGACATGGCCCGCACTCCGAAGCCGTCCCGCGAGATCCGCGAGGGGATGACCGACGCCTGCGCGCGGTTCATCCGCAAGCTCGAGAAGGACCACGGCGCCTTCAAGGAGGGGGAGGCCGCGCTCCTCGGCAAGGCGTTCGCCGCCGGCTGGCAGCGGTGCTACGGCCACCTCTACCGCCGCGGGAAGATCGAGGCCTGAGCCCCGTGAAGAAGCGCGACGCGAAGCTCCTCCGTGCGGCGGCGCAGGCACTCGGCCTGTCGTACCGCCGCATGAAGAGGACCTGGAAGGAGGGCAACGAGGCGGAGAAGTCCCGCGCTCGGTCCGCCCTCCTCGCCGCGGTCAACCGCTCGATCGAGAGGAACCCCGAATGAGCCTCTGGCGTGTCCCGGAAGGGAAGATCCTCCACGGCATCGGAAGCCCGATCACCGGCCGCTTCATCAGCCTCCCGGACGAGGTGGAGAACGCGGCCGAAGACCTCGGATACGAGGTCTCGGCGGGGATGCTGAACTACTGGATCGCCGTGCCCGGGAACAGGGCGCGGTGGGGCCAGACCAAGGCGATGCTCTCCATGCTCGCCCACGCCTGCCGGCAGGAGGGGAAGGTCCTGAACCTCGGCCTCCACGCCTTCGAGCAGAAGCCCGCGCAGCCGGGCTTCG
>JBICIB010000849.1:0-12164 GCA_043101415.1 Planctomycetota bacterium JB042
GGGTCGCCATCAGCGCCGCGACGACGACGCCGACCAGCGCCGCCGGGATCCGCCGGTCGATCCGCGGGAGGAGCACGGCGACCGCGATCGTGACCAGGCCGATCGCGACCGCGTAGGGATTCGTCCCCGGCAGCTCGCGAGCGGTCGCGGCGACGACCTCGTGGAAGCGTATCGTCTGGTGGCCGGAGAGGTCGAGGCCGAGGATGTTCTTGAGCTGGTTCGCCCCGATCAGGATCCCGGCCCCGACGGTGAAGCCGACCACGACGGAATTCGACACGTACCGGACGATCCCCCCGAGCCGGAGGAGGCCGAACGCGAGCTGGAGGACCCCGGTCATCGCCGTCAGGAGGAGGACGACCTCGACCGGGTCGTGGCTTCCGTCCGCCGCGATCGGGCCGACCAGGCTGAGGAGGACCATGCAGAGCGCGTTGGTCGGTCCGGTGACCAGGTGCCGGGACGAGCCGAGGAGGGCCGCCACGGCGCAGCTCACGATCGCCGTGTAGAGGCCGAACACCGGCGGGAGCTCGGCGATCATGGCGTACGCCATCGCCTGAGGGACCCCCATGACCGAGACCGTCAATCCGGCGAGGAGGTCGGGGCGGAGATCGTCGCGGAGGTAGGCGCGGAGGTCGGGCAAGCGGAGCGCTCGGAGGTCACGGGACGGCTCGATCGTAGGGAGCCGGAGGCGCCGGATCGACCGGGGAGGAGGGGGGCGGCCGATCGGGGACGGACGATTCCGTGAGACGGTTCGGGGAATCTGGCCCGGATCTCTTCGCCCCGCCGTTCCGGGAAGGTGTTGGAATGGTGTTGAACGACGTCTCCAGGAGGAGTTCGTGAAGAACCTCACGTTGATCGGATGGCTCGCCTGTGCGCCGGCCGCGTTGGCCGGTGACAACGACTACTACCTCTCGGTCCCGGCCCAGGGCGCCATCATGCGCGTCGACGGCTCGACCGGTCAGTCCAGCGTCTTCTCGCCGGGGCTGAAGATCCCTCACTACGGCGTCTGGCTGAACAACGCCGACACCGGCCACCAGGACCTGCTCTTCGAGCCGGATCGGTACTGGCCGGCGATCTTCCAGATCGACGCCGACGGGAACAGCACGGCGCTCTCCGCCGGCGGTCTGTTCGACAAGCCGGTCACGATCATCGAGGAGCCGAACGGCCAGGGCCTGGTCGTCTCGGACGGCGGGAACGACCGCATCATCCTGGTGAAGTGGGACGGCTCGCAGGTCCTCCTGCACGACAACTCCACGGCGAACGGGCTCCTCGGCTCGCCGGACGGGATGGCGTACGACCGGGACGGCAACCTGTACGTGGCGAACCTGACTGGCGACACGATCACCAAGATCGCGCCGGACGGGACCGCGACGCTCTTCTCGGACTCCTCGCTGATCGACCACCCGGGCGGGATGGCGATCGACGGCTCCGGGAACATGTTCGTCAACATGTACGGCGGCTCGAAGCTGGTCCGCTTCCGCCTCGACACGGCCGAGGCGACGGTCTTCGCGGAGGACGCGGTGAAGATGGACGCCCCGAGCGACCTCAAGCTCTCCCGGTACGGCGGGCTGATCGCGTCGACCCGGAACTCGAACATCCTGAAGATCGACGCCCTCGGGAACATCGAAGTCTTCTTCCACGACGCCTCGTACGGCGACATCGTCGGCATCGCCCAGAAGGGGGACGGCGACAAGTGCACCGGCACGTTCGAGTCGTACGGCCAGGGCCTCGCCGGGAGCGGCGGCCACGTCCCGCGTCTGAGCGCGATCTACTCTCCCTGCATGGGGATGCCGATCGCCCTCGAGATGGACCGGTACCTCGGCGGGGCGCCGACCCTGCTGATCGTCGGCTTCGGCGCGACGTCGTTCCCGTGGATGGGCGGCGAGCTGCTGATCGACTTCAACCTGCCGGCGTTCTTCGCCAACTTCACGATGCCGGGGAGCGGCCCGGGGAACGGCGCCCTCCGCCTGCCGGCGGTCGTCCCGGACGACAACCCGAACCTCGTCGGGCTCGAGATCTTCATGCAGACCGTCACCGGCGACCCGGGCGCGGTCCAGGGGCTCTCCCTCTCGAACGGCCTCCACGAGACGATCGGGAGCTGACCGGCGGCGATCGTCCGGGAGGCGCCCTCCGCCCGGGCGCCGTCGATCGGGATCGGGGCCGCGGGGCGTCCGCCTCGCGGCCCCGGTCGCGTCTCGCCCGCGCCGGCGGGCGAACCGGCGGAGGATCAGGAGTACCCGAGTTCGCGGTGGAGCTTTCCGGCCCGACGCCGAAAGCGGTACCGGAGGAACGGGTCGAGTTCGCGGGCCCCCGCGCCGACCCGGCTGGCGTAGATCGGCCCGTCCGTTCCGGCCTCCTCGCGGCGGCGGCGCGTGTGGTCCTCGTACTTCGCCGGGGCGTCGTGGGCGCCGGCGTCGAAGCGGAGGACGGCGTCGTCCCACGGTTCGTCGAGGAAGCGGAACACCTCCCGCAGCGTCGGTTCGGCGTCCGCGACCAGCGCTTCGTACCGGACCTCGAGGTACCGTTCCGGACCGACCTCGTCCCCGAAGCGCCGCGCCTTCCGGACCAGGGTCCGCCAGTCGTCGATCGCCGCGTACGCGGAGCGCCAGCCCCAGCGGTCCCGGTGCGAGGCGACGACGTCGAGTCCGTCCCGGACGACGTGGAGGAATCGGGCGTCCGGGTAGAGCTCGGCGATCAGGTCGGCGATCACCGTGTAGCGCGGCGTCTTCTCGCACCAGCGGCGCTTCCCCCGGGCCGCCGCGTAGTCGGCGTGGACCGACGAGAAGAACGCCGCCACCTTCTTCCGCCAGTACGCGCGGTCGAACCCGAACCGCTCGAGGCGGTCCCAGTGCTGACCGAAGATCCTGGCGAGATCGAGCAGGAACCGGGTCTCCGGCCCCGCGGCGATGTGGGGGTGGGCGTCGAGCACGAGGCGGAGGAGCGTGGTGCCCGAGCGCGGCGCGCCGAGGATGAAGATGGGGGAGGTCTCGGTCATCGGCGGGGCACAGGGTAGCGATGGAAGCGACTGCCGTCGAACCGCCCGGGACGGGAAAGAACTTCCCTTCCGGAGCGTCGAGGATCGCCGGAAGTCGTTGGCCCGGAGGGACCCGCCGCTCGGGCACGGCGGTTGAGGGGATCGGCGGAGTCCGATGAACGTCCCCTCCACGCCCCCGACCTCGAGCCGAGCCCCGCTCGCGGACGCTCCGCGGACCGCCGGCGCGGTCGAGCGGAAGCTGTTCGGCGCGGACGGCTTCGACTTCGGAGACGTCCTCGACGCGGTGAACCCGCTCCATCACGTCCCCGTCGTCGGCACGCTCTACCGGGACTGGACGGGCGACGACATCGCGCACGGACCGCGGGTCGTCGGCGACGGGATCCTCGGGCTCGGGCTGTTCGGGACGGCGATCGGGCTGGTCGGGAGCGTGGCGAACGTCGTCGTCGAGGAGCTGACGGGGAAGGACGTCGGCGAGCACGTCCTCGGCTGGTTCCGGGACGAGGAGGCGCCGGCCGACGGGGCGGCGCCCGCCGGGGCGCCGGTCGATGGGGAGCCGGACGACGTCCGCGAGGGAGCGCTGCCGGAGTACCTGGAGATCGCGCGCATCGCCGATCGTGAGGTGGAGCGGATCGACTCCGCCGCGCCGGCGGGGGCGGTCCGGGCCCGGGCCGAGCTCGCGGCGGCGCGCGACGAGCCGGCGACGCGGGCCCCCGAACTCGCCCTCGCCCGGGCGCTCGCCGCGTACCGGACGGCGAACGCCGTCGACCCGTGGGTCCGCCTCGCCGACCGCGTGCGGTAGCCGTCCGTCGACGGTCGGCCGGCGGGCGAAACGGGTGGGGGAGACGAGCGGAGGGGCGCGCCGCGAGCGACGCACCCCTCCGGTCGGTGAAGACGGCCCGGTCGGGCGCCTTACTGGCAGTAGGTCACCTGGAGACCCTGGGAGAGCGTCAGGTTCCCGCCCCATCCCGGATCCCTCACGGCCCACTGGTAGTACTGGGTCAGGCCGACCATCCCCGCGGTCACGTTCACCGGGAACGAGATGTCGCCGCCGGCGGTCGTGGTGCCGGCGAGGAGGCGCATGAAGTTCGGACCGCTGACGAGGATCGTCCCGAACGGCTGGTTGTTGTTCCCGAGGCCGTCGCTGAACAGGATCCAGCCGAACGAGTTCCCGAGGAAGCCGGAGCCGGTCACCACGAAGTTGTTCGAGGTGGCGGACGGCAGGCCCGTGTAGTCGATGTCGGTCAGCGTCAGCGTCGACGAGATCTCCGGCGTGCCGAACTTCGTCGGCAGCGGCGAGCACGACGGGCCGCCGTTGTGCTCCTTGCCGTCGAGGGTCACGGCGCCGGTGCCGGCCGGGTCGAGCTTCGTGTTGATCGACGTCGCGTTCCAGAACCGGCCGAGCTTCCCGTACCACGCGGTCTGCGAGCCGCAGTTGAAGTGGTTCACGCAGCAGGCCGGACCGAGGACGCGCTTGTTCCCGTCGAACAGCGGGCCGCCGGAGTTGCCGCCGATGATGTACCCGTTGCTCCAGGTCACCTGCCACCAGTTGCCGCACGACGAGGCGCCGTTCCCGTCGACCGCCATGTTCTTCTGGTTGCCGCCGCCGTGGCCGATGGTGACCGCGGGGCCGCCGCCGGTGTTGCTCGTGGAGCGGTTCCACCCGGCGTAGAAGGCGTTGAAGCTCTGCGGGATGTTATTGTTCAGGCGGTAGAGCTGGGAGTCGACCGAACCGGAGTTGCAGGGGTTGCCGGACGAGATCGAGTTCTGGAGCTGCGCGCCGGACATGGCGTTGCCGCCGTTCGTGCCGCCGGTGCCGCACCCGTTGAACTCGTAGTTGAACAGGAACTGCGCGTTCGTCATCCCGCCGCAGTGGTTCGCGGTCAGGAGGTACGGCGTGTTGTCCTGGTTCGTGTTGTTCAGGATCGAACCGGAGCAGAGGCTTCCGCCGGCGAGCGTCCGGACGACCGAGCGCTTGACGTCCTGGTAGTTCGCGCCGTCGGGGCAGTTGATGTAGAGGATGCAGGCCGACCCCTGGTCCCCGCGGCCGTTCACGAAGAACGGGTCGCGGACGTCGCGGTAGTCGTGGATCACCTCGCCGACGTTCAGGAGCGCGGGCTCGGCGGTCCGGATCGGCGTGACGAGTTCGATCGTGACGTCGTCGCCGCCGACCGGCTCGATCCCGAGCGACATGGAGTCGGCGTTGTTCTCGTGCGTGTACGCGCCGAGGACCTCGCTCCGATCCTGGCTGTAGAGGTAGACCGACGCGCCCTCGGGGAGGCGGAACAGGTCGAACGTCACGCCGATCGTGTAGGCGCCGGGGGACACGAGCCGCAGGCGCCAGACCTTCAGGCCGTAGTCGGGCAGCTCGGTCCAGGTCCCCGCGTTGTCGAGGCCGAGGCTCGTCTTCAGGACGGCGCCGTACCGGAGCGGGTAGTTGTTGCGGGCCTCGTCCTCCGCCATCATCTGCTCGATGGCGGGGCGGTCGAGGACGACCGCGTCGACGTCCGCCGACAGGGCGAACATCTCGGTGGCCGGCGTACCCGGGTGGCGGATCTGGCCGAACGCGGAACCGGCAAGGGCGGCGCATCCGGCGAGGGCAACGACGACGCCTCGTGCGTGTCGCGACATGGGCTACCTCCGAATGAGGGTTCTGGGCTTGGGGTTGCGACGGCTGGGTGACGTCGCAAGCAGCGAAGGGAACTGCCACTCAAGTCTAATGGCAAGTCGGGGGTCCGGTCGACCGTTTCGAGAAGGGATTCTCTCCCCCCTCCTCACGCAAGATCTTGGACGGACGGCTTTTCCGTCTTGGAACATCCCTTGAACCGGCGCCGGGCGGGGCGCTACGAGCGTTTTCGCCCGCACGGATCCCGGCCGGAATCGGCCGGGATCTCCCGTAAGGTGGCCGCCCTCCCGCTCCGGAGATCCGATCGATGGTGTGCTCGTTCCTCGTCGCGGCGGCCCTCGCCGCGGCCCCGACCGGTGCCGACTGGCGCCCGCTCCTGACCGCCGATCTCGACGGCTGGACGGCCTCCCTGGGGCCGGCCGAGGACGATCCGCGCCTCGCCGCTCTCGATCCGGAGAGCGTGTTCCAGGTCGAATCGGTCCGGGGGGAGCCGGTCCTGCGGATCGACGGCCACCGGTTCGGCGCGCTCGTGTCGGACGCCGAGTTCGAGGGGTTCCACCTCCGCGGGGAGTTCCGGTGGGGGGAGACGCACCACTCCGACCTCCCGTGGCGGGACGCGGGGCTGATCTACCACTCGTTCGGCGAGCCGCGATCGGTCCGCTCGGGAGTCCCGGCCCGCTTCGGCGTCCCCGCCGCCCCCGGACCGCTGGCCGAACCCGGCGCCGGGTCGTTCCTGGAGGGGCTCGAGTACCACGTCGTCGCCGCGGTGAACCGCGCGACCCACGCCGCCGCCGACGACGCCGTCGGCGATCTCGGGTGGTTCGGCCGGTGCGGCGCGGACCTCGTCGAACGCGTGCCCGCGCCGCCGCGGCCGGCGGGGATCTGGAATCGGATCGAGATCCGCGCCCACGGGGACGAGGCGGTCCACCTCTTGAACGGAACCGTCGTCGCCGTCGTCTCCGGGCTCCGGCGGTTCACCGCCGGCGGCGTCCTCCCGCTCCTCGGCGGCCGCCTCCAGCTGCAGAGCTCCGGCGACGAGATCTTCTGGCGCCGGCTGCAGGTCCGGCCGATCGACTCCCTCTTCGATCAGGAGGGGGACTCCTGGGAGCAGCGGTTCGAGCGCTCGCGGCGCAAGGCGCTGCAGGCGTACACCGCGGGGCGGAACGAGGAGGCGCGGCTCCGCTACCGGGACATCGAACTCCTCCCGCCGATCGAGGGGGTGCTGGAGGCGTACGAGTACACGGCGTACGCCCGCCGAGCGCGCGTCCTCGCCCGTCTCGGGCGATTCGACGAGGCGTTCGAGGCGACCGAGCGGGCGATCCGCTACGGGTGGCACGACGCGGAGGAGATCCGCGACGCGGCGGAGTTCGTCCCGGTCCGCGCCGACGACCGGCACCAGCAGCTGATCCGGATGGCCCACGCCCACGCGGTCGACGACCTTCCGACGCACGTCCCGAACGGCGCGCGCGGAGGGCCGGCGCCGCTCCTGATCGCGTTCCACGGACGGAGCGGGATCGCGGCCGGCTTCCTCCAGTCGTGGACCCGGGCCGCGGATGCCCTCGGGTGGGCGGTCGTGGCGCCGCGCTCGCCGTTCGTCGATCCGCAGGCGTTCGGACGCGCGATCTGGGACGCGGAGGCCGGTCCGGCCGGCGAGGGGCCGACGGGGATCGATCTCCCGATGGCGTCCGCGCTGGCCGAACGGGCGATCGAGCGGGCCGAGGCCGAGGGGGTCGTCGTCGACCGCGAGCGGATCGTCCTGGCCGGGTACGGACAGGGGGGCGCCGTCGCGCTCCGGTTGCTCCTGGAGTCGCCGGGCCGCTACGCGGGCGCGTACGCGATCGGAACCCGGTACGAGCCGCTCGGCGCGGATCGCTGGGCGGCCGCCGTCGCGGAGCGCCCGGTGGCGGTGACGCTCCTGATGGGGCGCGCCGACCCGCGGCGGGAGACGTTGGAGACCGCCCGCCGCGAACTCGGCGAGGCCGGCGTCCGCCTCCGGGTGATCGAACTGCCCGGCGTCGGGCACGAACGTCCGCTCGATCACGGGGCGGCCTGGGTCGGCGGAGTGAAGAGCGAGTGGCCGACGGACCACGTCGCGCGCCAGGTCGACGCGCTCGGCGGCCTCGTCGCGCCCGACTGACGCCGGCCGCGCGGTCCGGGGCGTCACTCCTCCCCGGGGATCTCCACCGCGCACCGCGCCACGTACGTGTCGAAGTGCACCTCGAGGCGGAGGGTCGTGTCGTCTCCGTCCCCGGTCGGTGCCAGGTCGATCCGCAGGTGCTCGTGCCGCGGGCGGTCGCGCAGGAACTCGGTGTCGAGGGCGACCGCCTCCTCCGACAGCTCCCGCGAGAACGGCTTTCCGGTCGGGTCGAGCACGAGCTCCCAATCTCCGCCCTCCTCCTTCCGGGCGAGCAGCCGGTGTTCCCCGGGGGCGACGGCGCGACCGCCGACGATGAGGTCGACCGGGGTCCGGAGGCGGGCGTTCGCGAGGTGCCACGTCCCGCCGGCCGCCATCGACTCGAACCCGTCGGCGTCGAAGGTCACCGTCAGATGGGAGACGGAGACCCGGGGCGCGTCGTCGGAGAAGCCGAGGGCGAGCTCGACCGTCTTCGGGAAGTGGGGGTGGCGGACGACCGCGGCGGCGGGGGGCGGCGGGGCGAGGAGGGCGAGGAGGGCGAGCAGGATCGGCACGAGGGCGAGCATCGGGATCTCCCGGGCGAGGGCGGCCGGCCGAGGGTACCGGTTCCGATCCGGCGCGGCTCCACCGGGAGGCGCCGAGAAGCCGATACCACCCGGAGGCGCCAGTCGCTTGAATCGCGGCCGGACCCGAACCCGAGCCGGAAGGTGAGCCCGCTCATGAATCTCCGAACGACTCTTCGCCCCGTCCTCCTCCTCGCCGCCGCCGCCGCCGCCGGAACCGGAACGCTCGGCTGCTCGTCCGGAGCGGAGTACGAGACCGGCTTCGTGTCGCGCGAGAGTTCGTTCATCGTGCCGTTCCACTTCGGTCGGAACGCGGAGCGTGTCCACTGGTCGCTCCTCGCCGAGCCGGTCGTCGCCTCCGGGGCGACGTGGGCCGGGAACCAGTACGTGAACCTCCTGAACGGGGCCCTCCTGACGGTCAACGTCCCCGGCATCGCGATGATCCTCTTCTACCCGTTCCAGGCGTCCGACGTTCCGGAGGCGAGGTACGAGACGTTCGGGATCGGGAGCGGCGAGGGGGACTTCCGCCTCTCCGCGCTCTGGGGACTCCTGTCGCTCGGTCGGAACTGGAACTTCCTCTTCCTGAACGGGTTCTGGTGGGGCGACGGGGACCCGCTGTTCGTCGAGGCGCCGCCCGAGGTCGTGGAGGAGCTCGAGGAGATCACCATCGGCGTCGAGGACGAGCTCGAGGACGAACTCGAGGAAGGCGGAGAGGCGGGCGACGTCTGAGGCGACCGCGGCGGGGTCGCTCGTCCCGCGCTCGACTCAGACGTCCGCGGCGCGGACGAGGTGCTCGACCAGGGCGGAGACCGCCCCGAGCGCGCGCCCGGGGCGGCCCGGCCCGAGGGGGCGGGGCGGCGCGATCCCGAGCGCGCGGAGCTGTTCCCCGAGGGGGCCGCGCGCGCCGCCGCTCCACCGGTTCACGATTTGCTTCAGCGGCCGCGCCGGCGACTCCTCCCCGATCGCTTCGAGCAGCGGGCCGATCGCCGGGTCCCAGGCGACGATGACGTCGTCGGGCCGTCGGAACGCCCTCCATTCTCGGCGTGCCTCCTCGACGTCGAGCGCGTCCCGGAACGCGTCCGCGTCGAGGTCCATGCGCGCGAGTCGTCGTTCCGACAGGGCCGCCGGCGGACGGACGAGACGGAGGAAGCGGCTGCCGTCGGCCGGACGGACCGCGCCCCAGGCGACGAGGTGCCGCTCGTCCGCGTCGGGGCGCCGGCGGGTCCCCTCGCCCGTGACGACGAGCAGCCGCTCGCGGGCGCGCGCGAGAGGCTCGAGGTGCGCGGCGCGAGGACGGGCGGCGGCGCGGAACCGGGGGCGCTTCCCGTACGTCCGGAGGTGGTCGACCACGCCGTCGACCATGCCGTCGAACGCGTCCAGCAGGCCGGGGAGCCCCGGCGTCCCCGGCTCGAGGGTCTCGAGCGCGGCGACGAGAGACTCGATCGTCGACAGGCACTCGACGCGCGGCTCGCGACGGATCCGATAGCGAGACGGCGCCTTCGGACGGAGCCGGACGCGCGGCAGCGCGCGGAGCCACGGATTGACGCGGAGCAGCTTGCGCGACTGCGCCCACGTCCCGTCGAGCAGCACGAGGGCGCTCGGCCTGCGCGCGGGAGGCAGGGACTCGAGGTCGGCCGCGCCCGGGCCCGGGTAGAGGAGCGCCGCGCCGTCCGGCAACGACGGGCGTGGCGCCACCGGCGTCCCGACCACGACGCGGAGCCGCTCGAGTCCGAGCGCGGCGAGGCGGAGCGTCCCGAACGGGTGGCGCCGCTCGCGGACGTGCTGCACCGCGACGATCGGCGTCCGATGCTCGACGCGCGGGATCCGGGCGCAGACGCAGAACCCGACCGGTCGTCCGCACCGCTCGCACTCCGGACGTCGTCGCGCCGGGATCGGGTCGACGTCGGTCACGCGTCCGGCTCCGCGTCCGGCTCCGCGTACGGCTTCGGGAACGAGCTCTCGAGCCAGGGGCCGTCCGGGCCGAGCCGCACCACGCCGTTCCCGACGCCGAGGCCGGCGTGCACGACCAGCACGAAGCCGCGGGCCGGGGCGTCCGCGGAGCGACCGGCGAGCGGGACCGGCCGACGCGCGACGTAGAGGTCGAGCTCGTCGTCGTCGAGGGCGACGACGTTCTCGCGCGCCCGGGATCCGAACCGCCGCGCGGCGCACGTCGTCGGGAGGACCTCCGCCGCGCCCCGGTGGGCGAACGGCACGCCGCGGTGGACGACGTACGCGTCGGGCGGCGGGCGGAGGTCGGTCGACTCCATCGCCAGGCGCTTCTTCGATCCGGCGCGGAAGGCGAGGCCGTCGAGCGCCTCCTCCGGCAGCCCGAACCGCGCCGCGAAGCGCCGGACGAGCGCCTCGGCGTCCGGCGGGGCGTCGCGCGGGGCCGGCGGCGCCTCCTCCTCCCGCGGCGGCGGGGCGTCCTCGTCCTTCTCGAGGACGGCGGCGAAGAAGCCGCCCCCGTCCCCGACGTGGGGCCAGAAGCGAAGCGCCCCGGAGAGGCTCGGGTCGAACCGCTCGCCGTTCCACGCGGTCACGCCCGCCGTCGACGGGATCCCGAAGACGGCGGCGGGCACGACCCGCAGCGCGCCCCGCGCGTCGCGGAGCGCGGCGTCGACGACCGCCTCGTTCTCCTCCGGAGCGTAGGTGCACGTCGAGTAGACGAGGCGTCCGCCGGGGCGGAGCAGTCGGGACGAGCGGACGAGGATCGCGCGTTGGAGCCGGGCGAGGGCCGCCCGGTCGGCGACCGGAGCGGTCAGGACCCGGGGGTTCTTCCGCGAGGTCCCCTCGCCGCTGCACGGGACGTCGCACACGATCCGATCGAACCACCCGAACGAGCGGGGGAGCCTCGCCGCGTGCGCGCGCGTCGCGACGACGTTCACCAGCCCGAGCCGTTCGACGAGGTTCGAGAGCGCGCGGAGACGGCCGGGGCTCCGGTCGTTGGCGACGACCGTTCCACGGCCGCCCATCGCGAGCGCCAGGCGGGCCGTCTTCCCGCCGGGCGCGGCGCAGGCGTCGAGGATCCGCTCCCCGGGCCGAGGCTTCAGAAGCTCGGGCGGGACGAGCGAGACCTCCTCCTGCGCGTGGCAGAGGCCGAGCCGGAACTCGAGCAGCCGCCCGGGGAGCGCGGTCCCCTCGATCCGGAACGTGCCGGGGAGCGCGAGCGGCGTGACCGTGAGTCCGCGCGCCTCCAGCCGCGCGCGCAGCTCGTCCGGTCGGATCCGCTCCGGGTGGGTCCAGACGACCCGCGGCAGCGGCGCGCGGCTCGCCTCGGCGAACGCGGGGAAGTCGTCGACGAGGGGGCGGTACCGTTCGAGCGGGGTCATCGTCCCCACCTTACGGGGCGCGCCGCGCGCGGCGGCCCCGGCTCTCGCACGACGTTTGCTACCCTGACGGAGTCTCCCTCCGACCAGTGAAACGAGAAGGTCATGCGCTCCCTCCGTCCCGCCCTCCTGCTCCTCTCCTGCCTCGCCGCCACCGTCGTCGCGCCGTCGTCACGCGCGGCCGAGACCGCCTACCTCGGCCTCCGGGCCGAGGTCGCGGACGACGGCCTCCGCGTGACCGAGACCTGGCCGGACGGGCCGGCCGCGGCGGCGGGGCTTGCGGTCGGCGACGTCGTGCGGGAGTTCGGCGGCACGAAGGTCCGGACGCTCGCGGCGCTCGGCCGCGCGCTCGCCGAGCGCCGTCCCGGAGAGGTCGTCGTCCTCCTCGTCCGCCGCGGGGAGAGTTCCTCGACGGTCGAGGTGCGGCTCGGCCGGCGCGGCGAGCAGCCCGGCGCGGCGACCGCGGTCGCGCCGGCTTCCCCGGCGATGGGCGCGGCGAAGGAGGAGACGCCTCCGACGGCGAGGC
>JBICIB010000850.1:0-4329 GCA_043101415.1 Planctomycetota bacterium JB042
CCGCCCGTGGAGCGTGCCGAACGCCCCCTCCCTCTCCCGATCCCGGCGGACCGTGGCCGACGAACGCCCCGCGGCCGAATCCCCGTTCACCGCCCCGCGCGCAGCGGACCGCCCCGCGCAGCGGCCCATCGCTCCACGCGCAGTGGACCTCGCCCCGCGCAGCGGTGTCACAGCCTCGTGCAGCGACCAAAGCCCAGCGCAGCGCCCCGACCGCGGCTGGCAGACCGCTGGGCCACGGGGTAGACTTCGGATCTCTCTGCCGGAACCCCCGGGTCTCCGGTGTTCGGCGACGGATGCTGGGGCCACCCAAGCATCGCTGCGGCAAAGGTTTCAGGATCATGTCCGAGTCGGCCACGGGACAGCTCCCGTCCCACGGAGCGGTCTCCCCCGCCCCTCAGAACGTGGGCGAGGGGTTCAAGAAGGCGAAGCACGAGATGACGGCGGCGGAGGCCCCCGAGGGGTTCTGGCCGAACGTGATGTTCTTCGTCGAGAACTTCGGGCACATGATGTCCCGGATCGTCCTGACGCTCCTCTACGCCGTGTTGATCACGCCGGTCGGGATCTTCTACCGGTTCCTGGCCGACCCGTTCCTCTCCCGCTATCGCGGGACCAGCTTCACGCCGTGGAAGTCGGAGAACTCGACCGTCGATCAGGCTCGCCGCCAGAGCTGACGCCGGACGTCCGTCCTCTCGCCCGTCGGTCCCCTCCCACCCCCTCGAAGATCACGATGAACATCCTCGGACTGTCGTTCTTCTACCACGACTCCGCGGCCGCGCTCGTCCAGGACGGCGTCGTCGTCGCCTGCGGCGAGGAGGAGCGGTTCTCGCGCGTCAAGCACGACCACGGCTTCCCCATGCTCGCGATCGAGTTCTGCCTGAAGCGGGCGGGGATCACGATCGACGAGGTCGACTACGTCGTCTTCTACGAGAAGCCGTTCGTGAAGTTCGAGCGGATCCTCCTCTCGACGCTGAAGACGTTCCCGAAGTCGTGGAAGGTCTTCCGCGAGTCGATGCTCACCTGGCTGACCGACAAGCTCTGGGTGAAGTCGATCCTGAAGGAGAAGCTGAAGCTCGACCCGAAGAAGATCCTGTTCGCCGACCACCACATGTCGCACGCGGCGGCGAGCTACTTCTGCTCGCCGTTCGAGGACTCGGCGATCCTGACCGTCGACGGCGCCGGCGAGTGGACGACCTCGACGATGGGCGAGGGGCGCGGCAACAAGATCCAGATCAAGCAGGAGATGCGGTTCCCGCACTCGATCGGCCTCCTCTACTCCGCGTTCACCGCGTTCTGCGGGTTCGAGGTGAACGAGGGCGAGTACAAGCTGATGGGGATGTCCCCGTACGGGAAGCCGAAGTACGTCGACAAGATCAAGGAGGTGATCAAGATCGGCGACGACGGCTCGCTCTGGCACGACATGCGGTACTTCTCGTACCACTACTCGCCGGACTCGACGCTCTCGCCGAAGTTCATCGAGAAGTTCGGCCCGCCCCGCGACCCCTCGCGCGCCGACGTCCACATGGACGAGTACTACGCCGACATGGCGGCGTCCATCCAGGTGGTCACCGAAGAGATCCTGATCAAGATGGCGAACCACCTGCACAAGCTCACGGGTTCCGACAACCTGTGCATGGCGGGCGGCGTCGCGCTGAACTGCGTCGCGAACTACAAGATCCTGCAGCAGACGCCGTTCAAGCGGATCTACATCCAGCCGGCGGCGGGCGACGACGGCGGCGCGCTCGGCGCGGCGATGTGGGCCTGGAACGACCTGCTCGGCAACGAGAAGCGGTTCGTGATGGAGCACGCGTACTGGGGCTCCGAGTACTCGAACGGCGAGGTGGTCGACTTCCTGAAGAAGGAGAACATCCCGTACACCGAGTACGACGACCAGGAGAAGTGCTCGGACTTCGTCGTCGACAAGATCGTGAACGAGAACGTCCTCGGCTGGTACACCGGCCGCTTCGAGTGGGGTCCGCGCGCCCTCGGCTCGCGCTCGATCATCGCCGACGCCCGCTCGGAGAAGATGAAGGACGTCGTCAACGCGAAGATCAAGTTCCGCGAGGCGTTCCGGCCGTTCGCGCCGTCCTGCCTGATGGAGAGCGTGTCCGACCTGTTCGACGTCGAGAACCCGGAGGAGCAGTACCCGACCCGGTTCATGCTGTACGTCGTCCAGGTGAAGTCGGACCAGATCCCCGCGATCACCCACGTCGACAACTCCGGCCGCTGCCAGGGGGTCGTCAAGGAGTTCGCGCCGCAGTACCACCGCCTGATCGAGAAGTTCGGCGAGGCGACCGGCGTCCCCTGCATCCTGAACACGTCGTTCAACCTGAAGGGCGAGCCGATCGTGGAGACGCCGCGGAACGCGTACAACACGTTCATGCGGTCCGGGATGGACTCGCTGGTCTACAACAACTCGATCGTCGTCACGAAGAACGGGCACTGAGCGATGAACCGCCTCCTCGGCTACCTCGTCACCTTCCTGATGATCTTCGTCGTGTTCGACGGGGTCCTCCGCCTCGCCGGCTGCTCGCCGCAGGCGACGATCAACGAGTTCCACCCGAGCTGGGGCTGGGCGAAGACCCCAGACGCGACGACGAGCCGCTCGACGTCCGAGTTCGACGTGACCTTCGCGATCAACGACAAGGGGCTCCGGAACCCGCCGCTGAAGCACCAGAACGTGGTCGGGAACGACCGCGTCCTGTTCGTCGGCGATTCGTTCACGCTCGGCTACGCCGTCGCCGACGACGACCTGTTCCTCCGCCGGATGGAGCGATCGCTCCGCGCCGCGGGGCACGACGTCGACGCGATCAACGGCGGGACCGAGGGGTACTCGACCGACCAGGAGATCACCTGGTACGAGGAGGAGGGCGCGAAGTACGAGGCCGAGGTCGTGGTCCTCGTGCCGTACCTGAACGACGTCTTCTGGAACACCCAGCCGAACTACACCCGGTTCCCGAAGCCCCGCTACGAGCTGGTCGACGGCGCGCCGAAGCGGACGAATCCGACGCTGGAGGACCCCGGACAGCTCTCCTGGTTCAAGCGAAACACGGCGCTCGGCGACTTCGTCAACAAGATGCAGATGGGCAAGTACGCCCAGACCACGCCCGTCGACGGCGCGATCATGTCCCTGGAGGACGCTCCGATCCTCGCGGACCCGCCGTCCCGCATCGAGGACGCCTGGAGGATCACCGGCGCGCTCATCCGCCGCTTCGCCGAGAAGGTCCGCGCGAACGGCGCGAAGCCGGTCGCGCTCCTCGTCGCCAACCGCTGGGAGATCCACCCGGACGACCCCGGCCCACGGACCGGATTGTTCAGCACGCTGGATCACCGGTTGATGGACCCGGCCGGCGTGACCGACCGGTTCGCCGAGCTCTGCGCCGCCGCCGGACTCCTGGTCATCGACCCCCGCGAGGCGCTCGCGGCGAAGGCGGCGACGGGGACGAGGGTCTATTTCGAGAAGGACTTCCACTGGAACGTCGCCGGGAACCACGTCGTCGGCGACGTCCTCACCTCGCGCTTCCTCGAGGACGACCTCCTCGGCGCGGGAACCGGAGAGGCGACCGCGGCCGCCCTCCCGCCCGACGACGCGCCGGACGCGGGCGGCGGCCTCTCGAAGTGGATCGTGATCCCCGGCGTCCTCTGGCTGCTGCTCGGGTTCCTCTTCTGCCGCTCGTACCCGCACGAGAACCCGGCCCTCGCGTTCGTGAAGGTCGGCCTCCTGATCGGCCTCGTCGTCGGGATCCTGAAGGGCGTCACCCTCCTCTCGGACGCGCTCCCCCCGTCGATCGGGGCGTGGGTCTTCCCGCTCCTCGCGGTCGGCATCCTCGTCTTCGTGCTGGTGAAGGTCGGGAAGCAGCTCGACACGATCAAGGAGCTGTACGGCACGTTCCTCCGCCGCGGCCACTGGTACATCCTGCCGATGCTCGTCGTCATGCTGTCGATCGGGATGCTCCTCGTCGTCGCCGCGTCGAGCCCGTTCGTCGCCCCCTTCATCTACACGCTGTTCTGATTCCGCTGCGCGCGGTGCGGAAGGCCGCTGCGCGGGGCTGATGTCGCTGCGCTGGGCTGATGTCGCTGCGCGAGGCCGGTGACACCGCTGCGCGGGGCGGGGGGCACTGCGCGTGGTGCGTTTGGCCGCTTCGCGGGGGTCCGCTGCGCGCGGGGCGGTGAACGGGTACGGGAGGGGGTGGGGTGTTCGCTGGCGGCCCGGCCCCTCGGGGGGAGGAGCTCCTTCGTTCGCTCGGACATGCACGCGGCCGGCACGGGGCTTGGTTTCCGGGCGTCGTGACCGGCCGCTTCCGCAACTCGCTCGGCGAAGGACTCCTCCCC
>JBICIB010000851.1:0-5391 GCA_043101415.1 Planctomycetota bacterium JB042
CTCGCCTGGACGTTCCCGCCCGCGCCGGGGACGACCTCCTTCCGGACGGTCTACGCGTACCTGATGAAGGAGGGGGACGGCCCGGTCCGGTGCGAGCGGGACGAGCACGAACTCGGGCTCTTCCCGCGCGCGGAGTGGCTCGAGCGGCTCGGCGCGGCCGGGTTCGACGCCCGCGCGGTCCCGTTCGAGCACAGCACGTTCGAGGAGGGGACGGCGCGGGAGATGTTCGTCGGCGTGCGGGGCTGACGGCGCGCGGCATCACCACTCGACGCGAGCGACGACTCCATCGTGGAGGACGAACTCGAGCGTCGCGCCGCCGTGGTCGAAGCCCCAGACGCGCTCGCCGTGCGGGTTGATGCTCATGTGGTCCGGGAGCCCGTACTGGTCGACGACCTCCTGGGCGGTCCAGAAGCGGTGTTTCTTCGAGAAGTCGAGGGTCGAGACCTCCTCGCGAGCAGGGAACGGGACCGCGCGCGTCGCGTCGCGCGGCGCCTCGATCCGAAGAGCCCCCCGCGGGGCGGCGGCGACCGCGACGATCGTGGCTTCGAGCGCGTCGAGCCGCGACTCCAGCGCTGAGAGCCTGGCATCGGATTCCACCTCGACCGTCCCCCCGGCCGGCGCCACGTCGCGCTCGGGGGACGAGCGCGCCGGGCCGCCCCTGGCCGGATTCGACGCCGGACGCGCCACGGACTCGCCCTCCAGCACCTGCCGCAGCCCAGCGAGCTCCCGCACCACCGCCCCCAGGTCGACGCTCGGCGCGCCGGCGGCCGGCGACGGCGCCGCTCCCGCGAGGAACACGCCCACGATCCCACCGACCACACCGCTCGCGGCGGCCGCCGCCGCGACGCTCCATCTCGCTCCGGCCATGTCCGGATCCTCCTGTCCCTCGATCGACGTCGCGGCGGCGCGCGCGTGAACGTCTTTTCTCGACCACGTGGTCGGGGCGCGGAGGGACCGACGCGAGCGGCCGCCTCCCTCCTGAGCTAGACTCCCGACCCATGAGTTCGGTCTCCGTCGCAGCGAGGCTGCATCGGGGAGTCATGCTCCTCGTCTGCCTCGTCGTCGGCACGTTCGGGGCGTTCATCGTCGCGTTCGCGGCATGGGACGCGTACGTCACCCACCGCAGTCCCTCCTGGCCGACCGTCGACGGCGTGGTCCGGAAGTCGGAGCTCTACCGGGTCGGAGAGGGGATCTGGTATCGGATCTCCGTGGAGTACGAGGCCGGCGGGCGAACGTACGCCTGCGACCGCCTCCGCTCGAGCGGGAGCGACCGGAAGGTCGAGAGCCGCGCGGAGGGCGACGCGCTCGTCGAGCGGTACCCGGTCGGAGCGACCGTCCCGGTCTCGGTCCGGCCGGGGGACCCGACCACCGCGACCCTCCAGCCCGGCGTGGGCGGACCGATGGCGGGGACGCTCTGGGCCGGGGTCTTCCTGATCGTGCTCGCGCTCCTCGGGCAGCGGGAGCGGCTCGTCGGCCTCGCCCGCCGGTTCCGCTCGACCTGGCGCGACGAGGCCCTGAACCTCGAGCTCCGCCGCCCGCGCGGCTGGCGCGGGACGATGCCGGTCTCCGAGACGCACGTCGCGTCGTTCACGCGTGGTCCGGCCGCGCTCGACCTGCACGCTCGGGCGTCGAACGGGAACTGGCTCCCGTCGTCGGCGACGATCGCCTCGGGCCGGATGGAGATCGTGCAGGAGGCGTGCCGGGACGTCCGTCTCGTCCGCCGGTCGAAGGTGGAGAAGGACGGGCTCCCCGCCGTCCGGCTCGAGATCGAGGCGACGGAGGACGGTCGGGAGAGCGAGTACGCGACGTTCGCGCTCGGGCATCGCGGCTTCAGCTACGACGCGATCGTCCGGACCCGGCGCGGGGCGCCGGAGGGGCGCTCCGCCGCGGAGCTCCTCGACGAGTTCCTGGCGGGCTTCCGCCTGCTCGACCCGGACCGCTCGGCGTACGACGCGCTGCCGCACACCGACGCGCGGTTCCGCTCCGACGCGCTCGACGTCGGCTTCGCGCCGTCCTCGTCCCGCTGGCGGAGCTGGCCGAACCGGACCCGCGAGAACGAGCTCGTGGTCCACGGCGCGCTGCACGCCGCCGGGTGCATCCTCAGCTTCACGCCCGTCCTCCTCCCGCTCGACGACGTCCCGATGGACGCGGTCTGCCGCGGGCTGCTCATGCTGTACGGCATCGCGTGGCCGTCCCCGGACGTCCGCCGCCTCGCCGCGGGCGGCGACCCGGAGTCGACGCGCCGGTTCGCGATGACCCGGACGCTCGGCGAGAACGTCTACGAGTACCGCCTCCACTGCGTCCGCTGGGGACGGCGCGCGGCGCTCCTCGTCCTCAGCGCCGAGCCGGGGAACCCCGCGCTCGACGAGGTGTTCGAGGAGGCGGCGGCGGCGATCGAGCCCCCGACGAACGACGCCCCCGCCCTCGAAGCGGTCGACGACTCGCTCGGCCCGCACGTCGTGGTCTGGCGCGAGGTCGCGAACTGGCTGCGGTCGTCCGACCGCCACGCCGACGCGGAGCGCTGCCTGGCCCGGCTCGTCGACGCCGTCCCGGACGACCGCGAACTCCTGTCGTCCCTCCTCCTCTCGTTCTCCCACCGCGGCGCCTTCGCGGAGGGGCTCGAGACGTACCGGGCGTACGCCGACCGCTTCCCGGCCGACCTCGGCCTCCGCTCGTTCGAGCCGTTCTTCCTCCACCGGCTCGAGCGGCGGGAGGAGGCGATCGCGGCGTACGAGACGATCGTCGACGAGGGGTGGCGCGACCCGCAGGACCTCGCCGACTACGTGACGGCGCTGCTCGAGGCGGACCGGAAGGACGAGGCGCTCCGCCGGGTCCGCGGCTGGACGGAGGAGGGGCTCGAGGACCGCTTCCGGCCGCTGCTCGCCCGGGTGCACCGCGAGCGCGGCGAACGCGAGGAGGCGGTCCGGCTGCTGCGGGCCGCGGCGGCCGCCGCGCCGACGGACGTCCGGGTCCAGCTCGACCTCGTGAACGAGCTCGTGCACGCGGAGGAGCTCGACGACGCGCTCGCCGTGCTCGACGACCTGGAGGAGCGGCAGCCGGACGTCGCCGAGCTCCACTTCCTGCGCGGGATCGCGAGCTCGCGTCGCTCGTGGCTGCGGCCGGCGCTCCGGGCGTTCGAGCGGGCCGTCGACCTCGACCCCGTGAACCCGCAGTACCGCGACTGGGCCGAGTCGACGCGGAGTCAGCTCGGACAGGGGGACCACCGGCTCATTCGGCGCCCGATCGAGGCGCTCCCGCTGGCGCCCGACGACGACCCGCCGACGGAGCACCCGTTCCGCGGCGAGGACGCGGTCTGCCTCGACCGCCTCCACTCGATCCGCTTCCGCCGCGGCCTGGAGTGGGTCCACACGCGTCGCGTCCGCGTGCGGATCGAGCACGCGCGGGCGGTCGACGCGCACAGCACGTTCCGGATCCCGTTCGACCCGGACCAGGTCGACCTGTACGTCAACGAGCTGCGGGTCGTCGACGCCGAGGGGAGGACGGTCACGCAGGGGCGGCTCGAGGACTGGTTCGTCCGCGACGACGAGAACGAGCCGGCGGGCTCGAAGAAGGTCGCCCACCTCCCCGCCCCCGGGCTCGCGCCGGGCGCCACGCTCGAGGTGACCTGGACCGAGCGGCGGACCGGAGGGAACGAGCGGTTCCCGTACCGGCGGCTCGACCTCTACGGCACCGACCCGACGCTCCGCTCGGTCGTCGACGTCCGCGGCGACGTCGACGACGTCGTCCTCCGGACGGTCGGCGACGTGGAGGAGCGACGGAGCGACGGCCGCCTCCGGGTCCGCGCCGGGCCGACGCCGGCCGTCTCGATCGAGCCGTTCACGGTCGCGCCGTTCCGGTGGCTCCCGACCGTCTGGATCGCCGAGCCGCGGGAGAGCTGGGAGGCGGTCGCGCGCGACTGCTTCGAGCGGATCGAGGAGCGGTTCGAGCGCGACCCGGAGGTCGAGGAGCTCGCCCGTTCGCTCGTCGCGGACCGGACCGACCCGGAGGAGAAGGCGGCGATCCTCGTCGGCTGGGTCCGCGAGAACCTGACGTACAAGTCGATCCCGTTCGGCCCGCGCGCCTCCGTCCCCGACCGGCCCGCGACGACGCTCGCGGCCCGCATCGGGGACTGCAAGGCGCACGCGATGCTCCTCCTCCACCTCCTCCGCGCGGTCGACGTCCGGTGCTCGCTGGCGCTCGTCCACACGCGCGACGACGGCCTGGAGGAGGCGCCGTCGGCGTGGCAGTTCGACCACATGATCGCCTGGTGCCCGGACCTCGGCGGCGGACGCTTCGTCGACACGGTCGACAAGGGGCTCGGACCGCGGGTCCCCGTGCCCGAGGGGCTCGCCGGGCGGATGGCGCTGGTCGTCGACGTCGACGGCCCCGGGCTGCTCCGCGTCCCGACGCTCGCCGGCGGAGAGAACGCGCTCTCGATCGAGCGGGAGGTCGCGGTCGTCGACGACGGCGCGCTCGAGGTCACGGAGGAGATCCGGATCACCGGACACGCCGCGAGCTGGATGCGGGACTGGTTCCGCCGGAACGACGAGGACGGCCGGCGCGCGGGGATGAACGCCACGATCTCGGCCCACGCCGGCGCGATCGAACTCGTCCGGCTCGACGCGCGGGCGCTCGAGCCGATCGACGACCCGGTGGCGGTCTCCCTCGTCTATCGGATCGCGGACGCCTGGACCTCGGCCGACGGCCGGCTCGCGGGGCGGCTGCCGGCCCCGTGGGAGCGCCAGTACCTCCTCCCGCGACCGGTCGCGCGGCGACGGTCGCCGTTCGCCCTCGAGTTCCCGTACTCGATCGCCGTCCGGACCACGGTCCGCGGCCCCGCCGGGCACCGACTGGAGACCGACGCGCCCCGCGAGGCGGGCGGCGATTCGCGCTTCCTCCGGTGGTCGCGGCACGACCGACGCGAGCCGACGCGCCTGACGTTCGAATGGGCCCTCGAACAGCGCCCCGGACGGCACGAGGCGGAGTCGTGGCCCGAGTTCGTCGCGGTCACGGAGCGAGCGCTCGACGCCGCCCGCCCGTCGCTGGTCTCCCGTCCGACCGCGTGAACCTCGACCGCCCGCGCCGCCGGCCGGACGGGGTCCTCGCGCCGGCCGGCCCGCGCGCCCGGCTCACGCCGAGATCGTGACCGCCAGTCCGTTCGTGGCGGAGACGCCGACCGGAGTGGACGGGTCGGCGACGAACGCCTGAAGGCGGATCGTGCCGAGCGGAGAGGAGAGCGGGACGAGACCCGGGAGCGTGTACGCGCCGTTGCCGGGGCCGCTCCCCGAGAGCGGGATGAAGAGCTGCAGGAACGGCGGCGCGACCAGCAGGCTGCACGTCCCGCCGATCGGCGTCGACGCGGCGCTCGCGCCGATCAGCGTGACCGACGGC